>JAPHTU010000015.1 GCA_026196145.1 Gammaproteobacteria bacterium | reverse complement strand
GAACGTCACCGTAGGAAAAGCCACCACAGGCGGCAATACCCTTGAAGTCTGACAGACCGGTACGACCCGAGATGATGTCACTCATGTGTACATCGACAGCATTGAAACCGGCACGGGTAAATGCCGCGGCCATCTCTATCTGGCCATTAACTCCCTGCTCGCGCAGGATGGCGATCCTGGGCCGCTCACCCTTATTGATATATGGCGCAGCAACGTCTTCCTGCGGATCAAAACCGGGCTGGGCCACCAGACCCGGGTCACTGTCATCCAGGATGGCATCGTATTCCTGCAAGGCGCATTCGGCATTATCACGGATTGATTGCATCTGATAAGTAGTTGATGACCAGGCACGGTGCAGGTCTACACGCGACTCATGCAGCACCTCCTCGCCATTGTGTGAAATGACAATGTGTGAATCGTCCTGCAGCGTGCCAATATCCATCGCCGTCAGACCGGCCTCGGAAAGATCATGCAGGATGGACTCTGAGTTATCGGCTTTCACCTGTATCACGGCACCCAGTTCTTCACTGAACAACGCAGCAACAGGGTCCTCGTCGGTATGGCTTATGTCAATCGACAGACCTGTATGACCGGCAAATGCCATCTCACACAGTGTTGTAAACAGGCCTCCGTCTGAGCGATCGTGATACGCCAGCAGCTTGCCTGCACGCCGAAGATCGCGGATCGATTCAAAGAAGATGCGTAATGCCGCAAAGATCTCAATATCGGCCGGCTCATCGCCCGTCATATGTTGAACCTGCGCCAGCGCGGTTGCCCCCAGACGGTTTCTGTCCTGCCCAAGGTCAATCAGTATCAGTCGGGTATCACCCGCATCTGTTCGTAACTGTGGCGTTGACGTTCGTCTTACATCAACCACTCGTGCAAAGGCCGAAACGATAAGCGACATAGGCGCCTTAACTTCCTTTTGCTTCCCCGCTTCCTGCCACACGCTACGCATGGAAAGTGAATCCTTGCCAACCGGTATCGTTAGCTGAAGTTCAGGACAAAGCTCCATTCCAACCGTCTTTACGGCATCGAATAAATCGGCATCATCCGCCGGATTACCGCAGGGCGCCATCCAGTTGGCAGACAGCTTAATGTCGGCCAGGGAATCAATATCTGCTGCTGCAATATTGGTGATAGCCTCCGCGACTGCCAGCCGGGCCGAGGCCGCTGCATCAAGCACGGCTACCGGCGTACGCTCTCCCATCGCCATGGCCTCACCATGGTAACCATCAAAACTGTTCATGGTCACTGCCACATCAGATACCGGTATCTGCCAGGGACCTATCATCTGGTCACGTGCAATCATGCCGGTCACCGTCCGGTCACCAATGGTGATCAGGAAGGACTTGTCCGCCACTGTGGGTAGTTGTAGCACCCGGTAAGCGGCCTCAATCATGCTGAGCGACTGTGTATTAATCGCCGCGCCATGGGTCTTCTCGCGTTGTGCATCACGAAACATACGCGGTGGTTTGCCCAGCATCAGCTCCAGCGGCATATTCACCGGCTGGTTGTCATATAGCGGGTCGTTCAATACCAGCTGTTGTTCTTTGGTTGCCTTACCCAACACCGCGTACGGGCAACGTTCACGCTGGCAGATATCATCAAATAGCGGCAGATCCTCATCACTCACGGCCAGTACATAGCGCTCCTGTGCCTCACAGGACCATATCTCCATGGGTGACATACCGGGTTCATCATTTGGCACCTTACGTAGATCCAGCACTGCACCACGCCCGGCATCATTAACCAGCTCCGGCATGGCATTGGACAGACCGCCCGCACCAATATCATGAATGGAGATAATAGGATTGTTATCCGCCAGTATCGTGCAGCGATCTATCACTTCCTGGCAGCGTCGCTCCATCTCAGGATTACCTCTTTGCACCGAGGCGAAATCCAGGTCTTCACTTGATGTACCACTGGCCATTGAAGACGCAGCACCGCCCCCCAGACCAATCAACATGGCCGGGCCGCCCAGCACTATAAGATTGACACCAGGTGGAATATTATTTTTCTCAACGTGATCAGCATGCATATTGCCGACACCACCCGCCAGCATAATGGGCTTGTGATAACCACGTACGGCGGTCTGGCCTTCCGGCTTCACTTCATAGGTACGAAAATAACCGGCAATATTCGGCCGACCGAACTCATTATTAAATGCCGCCGCCCCGATTGGGCCCTCCAGCATAATATCCAGTGCCGAAACAATTCGGTCTGGCTTGCCGTTTTCAATCTCCCACGGCTGAGGCAGCTCAGGTAACTTGAGATTCGATACAGAAAACCCGCATAAACCCGCCTTCGGCTTGGCACCTCGGCCGGTTGCGCCATGATCACGGATCTCGCCACCGGCACCGGTCGCTGCACCGGGAAAAGGTGAAATCGCCGTCGGATGATTATGGGTTTCCACCTTAATCATGGCAGGCATGGCTTGTTCTGTTTGGCGATACTCACCGGTTTGCGGTTCGGGAGCAAACCTTGCACCATCAAAACCTTCAATAACTGCGGCATTGTCCTTGTAAGCCGATAGCACGCCATCACTGTGCTGCTGGTAGGTGTTGCGAATCATACCAAACAATGTATGCGTCTGCTCAGCACCATCGACTGTCCAGTCCGCATTAAATATCTTGTGACGGCAATGTTCCGAATTTGCCTGTGCAAACATCATGAGCTCGGTATCGGTGGGATTGCGCTGCAGCTGCATAAACCCCTCCACCAGGTAATCAATTTCATCCTCTGAAATTGCCAGACCCAGTTCGGTATTTGCAGATACCAGTGCCGCACGCCCATTAGCCAGGATATCTACCGTTTGCAGTGGCCTGGCCTCGTGGCTTTCGAACAGGATCTGCAGATCATCCTGCTGCGCAAATACGGCTTCAATCATGCGGTCATGCAACTTTGACTGCAGTCGCTTCAACTCATCAGCAGACAACGATACATCACTACCCATGTCGATGTGATAGACACGACAGCGCTCGATTCTTTCCACGCAGCTCAGGCCGCTATTGTGTGCGATATCAGTCGCCTTGCTCGACCAGGGGGAAATGGTGCCGGGGCGTGGCGAGACATAACAGGTAGTCGGGCTTGCCATTTCCACCATCCTGGGCTCACCATAGTGCAACAGGGATTCCAGCGTAGAAAGCTCGGATACCGTGGCATCTTTATTAAACAACACCACATGCAGGTAATCCGCAGATACCGAATCAACAGCTGGTACCTCCTGCTGCAGTAAATTGAGTAATTTATCTGCGGCAAACCCGGAAAGTGCCGCTGTACCAGAATAGTATTTAATTAACATAATCGTTCCAGTGAACACCAGTTACTTACCTCATCCTGCGAGGCAATCTGATATTGGCAATCATAGTCATTGGCGATGTCAGATAATTGCTGTTCAACAATCTCCTCAGAGTTATTTGATTCACTCAAATGCGCAGCCATCACGAATCGCAAGGACCCGGGCAGTAACGATTTCAACAGATCGCATGATTGCTGGTTATTCAGGTGCCCTAGCCTGCCAGCCACCCGCCGCTTCAATGGCACGGCGTACTCACCATTCCATAACATATCGAGGTCATGATTAAATTCCAGCAACAGGGCATGACACTGTCCATAGGCCTCGACAATATGCGGGGTAATCTCTCCAACATCCGTCAGCACACCCAAACTATATTGCTGATGACCGAAAATATACTGGCACGGTTCCCTGGCATCATGTGGCACAGCAACCGGCTGTATCGTGATATCACCTATTACAAACGACTGATGTACGTTAATGGTCTCGACTTCAAACGAGTCGTCCTCGAAATATCTGGACGTACCCCGTGATGCCCACACAGGAATATCGTAACGGCGACAAAAACGCATAACACCCCGGCTATGGTCACCATGCTCATGCGTTACCAGTAACGCATCAATTTCTTCCGGTGGTGACTGTATCTGCTCCAGCCTGCGGCAGGTTTCCTTTATAGAAAACCCGCAATCAATCATGATCGTGGTGTCTCCTGCTTGTACCAATGAGGCATTTCCTCGACTGCCACTGCCCAGGGTTGCGAAACGCAGGCTACTCATTGGTTAGAGGAAATATTGTTATCTATTACTTAATCTGCTCGTACAGGAGTGTCAGGATGCGGCCTGAGGTTTTACTCTTGTCGCGCTGACCATTCTTGTCCTGAACCGTGATCTGCGTGGACGCCTCGTCACCGGAAAGCGCCACCTGATATTCTTCTTCTGAAGGCTTGTCATCATCACCCCAGAAAACCAGGCTGGAGAGCAGGCCTTTCTCTTCCGATTGCATATCCTTGAGCGGGTCGGAATAGCGCACATAATAAATACCCTTCGAGCGGTCCCTGTCTTCAACAGTAAAGCCAACGCGATCCAGGGCAAGTCCAACAATACGCCAGGCCCTTGGGAAACCCGCGCGATAGTCCACCAGGGCATTACCCTCCCTGTCCTTGATCAGCCGCGCACGAATTACCCCTTGGCTGGTCTTTGCCAAACGTGCCCTTGCCTTGGCGTCCTCTGTGCCCATGAATATCATCAGGCGACGCAGCATCTCTGCCTCAAGCTCAGGTTCTGCCGGTCGGGTTTCCCAAACTGTTGACTCACCGGAGACCTTTTCCAGCACGCCACGGTGAGAAATAAAAATTTCGGTCTGATCGGGTGAGTCCCCCGCTTCGATACGTGCACGAAAACTGTCCCGTGTCGGCGCCGAGTAGGCAGATTCCAGAACCGTACTCAAAAATTCACGGATAAAGTCATTTGGAATATCGGCCCGGTTTTCCTTCCAGTCTGTTTCCATTATTCCGACCTGCGGATTTTCTGCCGTCAACAAAAACCCCATATCAACCCAGAACTCCCTGACCTTCCCCCATACCTGTTCAGCTGGCGCATTGACGACCAGCCAGCGTGAGTTGCCATCCCGCTCTACACGAATGTCTTTCTGTTCCGGCAGCACCCCCGGTCCACGACTAGCCCCGCTACCCTGACGATTCAAATCCGAATAGCTCGCAGATCCGCCTCCAGGTACAACCATGGAATCCTCTATTCTGGAACTGGACAGGTCGGGCGGCAGCTCCAGCGTATCGACCTGCTTACTCTTCTTGTACTCAATCGAATAATCTTCAAGGCCTACCGTTTCGGTTACCGTCTCCTCCAGATCTACACCGCTACAACCGGTGACAAGCGCGGCCAACAGGGCCACATAAGGTATTTTCACTAAGGTACTTTTCATAATTGATTTAGCTTGATTTCAAGTTATTCATTTGACGTTTATGCCGGCTCTTGTCATCGCATCCAGGACCTGTGCATGATATTGCTCCGACAGCCAGGTCATGGGCAAACGTATCCCCTGCTGGCACATACCCATCGCTGACACCGCCCACTTGACCGGGATCGGGTTTGCCTCCAGAAACAGGTTCTGATGCAGCCCCATTAATTCATCATTCAACAAGCCGGCCTGATCAGCGTCTCCAGCCAGCGCCAATGCGTACATGGTATGCATCTTCGCCGGTGCAACGTTCGCGGTAACCGAGATGCCACCCTTGCCACCGAGTAAAATCTGCTCCATGGCCGTGGCATCATCACCGCTGAGCAAGATAAAATCATCATCGGTTTGATCCAGTATTTCACGGGCCCTGCCCAGGTCGCCGGTCGCATCCTTTATGCCAATAATATTGGCTATCTCGGACAGCCGGCGGGTCGTCTCAACACCCATATCGCAGGCCGTACGACCCGGCACATTATAAAGAAACTGCGGAATACTCACCGCTTCAGCAATTGCCTTGTGGTGCAGGTATAGACCTTCCTGTGTCGGCTTGTTGTAATAGGGTGTCACCAGCAGACAGGCATCGGCGCCTACATTCTTTGCGGCCTGTGTCAGCTCTATAGCCTCCTGGGTCGAATTAGCACCGGTACCAGCGATTACCGGGATCTTGCCAGCAACGTATTTCACCACCGAGCGAACCACAGCAATATGCTCGTCAAAGGACAGCGTCGCCGATTCTCCGGTGGTGCCCATCGCAACGATGGCATCTGTGCCTTCCTGAAGATGGAAGTCCACCAGCTGTTCCAGTGCAGATTCATCCACCGCACCATCGGGTGCCATGGGTGTAATCATCGCCACCATACTGCCCTGAAACATCAAAATCTCCATCCGATTGACCAGAGCGTGCATGGTACGGATCGGCTACTATTCTGACAAGAAAAACGGACTAATTAGTCCGCTTTTTTTACCCAGTTCGCCGGGATTTAGGTAAACTATGCGCCCCTTGGCTTAACCACATTTCTTCATGAAACAACAATTGCTTGTAATTACCTGTGTCGGCAGTGATCGCCCCGGGCTGGTAGACCAGCTAACCCGCGTTATACTGGATTCCAAGGGCAACCTGGTTGATAGCCGTATGACTGTATTAGGCGAGGATTTTGCCATTCTGACGCTGGTTTCCGGCAGTTGGGATACGATCGCCAAGCTGGAGGACAGCCTCGCCAGCATGGGAGAGAAGGAAAACCTGACAATTACCACCCGTCGCACCGAGGAACGTCAGGCCAAGGCCGATGCCGTACCTTATGGCGTTGATGCCGTCAGTGTTGATTCACCCGGTATTGTGCATAATCTGGCAGAGTTCTTCGCGGCCCGAAATATCAATATTGAAGAACTGAATACCAATCGATATGCCGCGCCGCATACCGGCACCCCCATGTTCGCGGTACATATGGCAATTGCAGTACCGGCAAACCTGCACCTCAATACCTTGCGTGAAGAGTTTTTTAGCTTCTGCGATGAGATCAATCTCGATGCCGTACTGGAGCCCGTTAAGGGCTAGAACTGGCTAGCCCTTAACGGGCTGTTGTCACACTGGTATCCGGCCACGCCTTCAATACAGCCTGCACCAGCGTAGCGAGTGGTATGGCGAAAAATACGCCCCAGAAGCCCCATAGACCACCGAACACCAGGATAGCGACGATAATAGCTATGGGGTGAAGGTCGACGACTTCGGAGAATAATAAAGGTACCAGTGCATTACCATCGAGCGCCTGAATAACCAGATAGGCTGCGACCACCCAGTAAAAATCGCTACCCAGACCCCACTGGAAATAGGCCACTGCCGCAACGGGGATGGTCACCACTGAAGCACCGATATACGGGATAATGACCGATAATCCTACCAGCACCGCCAGCAGCATGGCGAAATTCAGACCAAACCAGATAAATGTGATCAGACACACCAGCCAGATGATCAGTATCTCGATAAATTTACCCCGCACATAGTTACCAATCTGCCGGTCAACGTCACGCCAGACAATATTGAGCAGCCCGCGGTTACTGGGTAAATAGCCGCCAAGCCAGCGAATAATCAATTGCTTGTCTTTCATAAAGAAAAAAACCAGCAACGGTACCAGGATGAGATAGACCAGAACCGTAATGGCGCCCACTACCGAGGATAATGACCAGGTCAGGACTGATTTACCTATCGCGGCCATATCATCTCTCAGGGTGGTTACCATTTCATTAATCTGGGCCTCGGTAAATAAATCAGGATACCTGGCCGGCAGAGTTAGCAATGCCGTTTGTGCTTGCGCAATCATCACAGGTAGCTCGGTAACCAGTTCCCTGGTCTGATTGTAAAGTTGGGGCAATAACAGAAAAATAACCAGTACAACAAACAAGAGGAAAAGCAGAAAAACGCCAATAACGGCGATAAGTCGGGCTACACCCCATTTTTCCAGGCGCCTGACCATGCCCTCCAGCAGATAGGCGATGACCATGCTGGCCAACACGGGTGCCAATGTCCCGCCCGCAATGACAATAGTGGCAAACACGGCCGCGAGCGTAAGCAGCAGAATAATTGCCTGCGGGTCGGAAAAATGCCGGTCATACCAGGCCCTAAGCGTCTGAATCATCCTGCCCCCTCAGACTAAACTGTTCATACTGTCGTTGAAAATAGATTTCCATCTCGTCAATCACCTCGACTGCCTCACGCCCCTGCATCATGTACTGCATCATAAATGATGAGGTTTCATGCAACAGCGCCTGCCTGTCAAGCATCGGATACGTATGAGACAAACGCTTGATCGCTGCAACCACGCTTTCTTCTGCCGGGCGCTCGATTTCCAGTGGTGCTGCGGGAGTCTGTTTAGCCGGGTGACGCGCCGCAAGAAACTCGGCATATTCGATAAGCGACGTCTGGGCGACCGCATCCATTGAAGCAAACAGACTCAATAATATTTTTTCCGTCTTCGTCATTTCCTTCATCTATCGACAGGGACCGGGTTCAGCGATACATCGTGCCTTAGGTTGACAGCAGTTATCATCGCAAGAGAGTATTTTACAACGCAACACTGGGATTATTGCCGGATTCCTTCGCTACTCTCGCATCCAGGCCTATACAATTAATGGAGACATAGCGAAGTAGCCATCCTGTTTGAATTTCAGAGCTCGAATACAGGCAGAAATATTATAGCGGATCCTGCTGATGTTCCTTGCAATACTGCTGAGCAAATTCAAGCAATTCTTCCATTGCCTGTACACGAAACTTCTGTTTCTTGTATACGAATGAAAACGGGCGCGTTAGTGGTGCTTCCAGATTGACGGCCTTCAGTGTATTTAGTTCCAGTTCCTTGCCGATAGTGGCACTCGATACCACCGAGATGCCCATGCCAGCCTCTACTGCGCCCTTGATTGCCTCCGGACTGCCCAGTTCCATGGATAGTTTAAGCGCACTCTCGGGGACATTGTGCTGCTCCAGATATTCATTGATGACTTCACGTGTGCCCGATCCTTCCTCACGACAGATGAAGGGATATTCCATTAAATCATCGAGTGTGATCACATTTTTTTCAGCCAGCGGGTGATTGATCGGTACAACACAAACCAGCTGGTCTTCCCGACAGACATCAACGATCAGATTCTTGTTGTGCACAGGCGCCTCTACCACACCCAGATCAATCTCGTTGTTTTCAATCATGTAGACAATACCATCGGTATTGGAAACCTTGAGCTGGATATTAATATCCGGAT
>JAPHTU010000178.1 GCA_026196145.1 Gammaproteobacteria bacterium | reverse complement strand
TGCATGGCATCGATAATGTAATTGCCGCAATCAAGCATGTATTTTCATCGCTATATAACGACCGCGCCATTTCCTATCGCGTTCACCAGAATTTTGACCACGAACGTGTCGCCCTTTCTGCCGGTGTGCAGCGCATGGTGCGTAGTGATATTGGCGCCAGCGGTGTCATGTTCACACTCGATACCGAATCCGGTTTTCGTGATGCCGTATTTATTACCGGTGCCTACGGCCTGGGTGAGACTGTCGTCCAGGGCGCCGTCAATCCGGATGAGTTCTATGTCTATAAACCGGGGCTTGCCGCCAACCGTCCGGCCATCCTGCGTCGCAACCTCGGCAGCAAGGCGATCAAGATGGTTTACACGGACAGTACAACCCACGGTGAAACCATACATACCGTTCCCGTGTCGGAAGAGGACAGCACACAATTTTGCATCAATGATTCACAGGTTGAAGAACTTGCCCGCATGGCCGTCATTATCGAGCAACACTATGGACGCCCGATGGATATCGAGTGGGCACTCGATGGTGAGGACAACAGGCTTTACATCGTGCAGGCACGACCTGAAACCGTGGAAAGCCGTACCGAGGCAAACATCTCCGAGCGCTACGAACTGCAACAATCCGGCAAGGTGCTTGCGGAAGGCCGTGCAATTGGCCAACGTATTGGTACCGGTACCATCAAGCTGATACACGATGTCAGCGAGATGGATCGCGTGCAGCCCGGCGACATACTGGTCACCGGCATGACAGACCCGGATTGGGAACCCATTATGAAACGCGCGGCCGCGATTATCACAGATCGGGGTGGTCGCACTTGCCACGCCGCCATCATCGCCCGTGAAATGGGCATACCTGCAATCGTCGGTTGCGGCAACGCGACCGAGGTACTCAAAGACGGCGCGCCCGCCACGGCATCCTGCGCTGAAGGTGATACCGGCTACGTCTACGAAGGCATTCTTGATTACGAGCTGATCCGGACAGACACCGGAGAAATGCCCAAGCTACCCACCAAGATCATGATGAATGTCGCCAATCCCGGGCGCGCTTTTGCCTTTGCCCAGTTACCCAACGCCGGCATCGGCCTGGCGCGACTTGAATTTATTATTAACAATACCATCGGTATCCATCCCAGGGCACTGCTGGATTACCAGCATCAATCTGACGAACTCAAACAACAGATTGATGAGCGCATGCAAGGCTATAGTGGCCCGGTTGATTTTTATCGGGACAAGCTAACCGAGGGTATAGCCACTCTTGGCGCGGCATTTGCCCCCAATCCTGTCATTGTCAGGCTGTCTGATTTCAAATCCAATGAATATGCCAACCTGCTCGGTGGACGACAGTTCGAACCCGAGGAAGAAAATCCCATGATTGGATTTCGTGGTACCTCACGTTATATATCCGATGAATTTCGCTCCAGCTTTGAGCTGGAGTGCACGGCACTCAAACGGGTACGCGATGACATGGGAATAACCAATATTGAGATCATGGTGCCCTTCTGTAGAACCCTTGGGGAAGCCGAGGCTGTTATCGGGCTACTCAAGGATAATGGCCTCGAGCGCGGGAAAAATGGCCTGCGTGTCATCATGATGTGCGAGATACCTTCCAACGCATTACTGGCCGAGGAATTTCTCGAATATTTTGACGGCTTCTCGATTGGCTCCAACGACATGACCCAGCTAACACTGGGTCTGGACCGGGACTCTGCGCTGATATCCAATCTGTTCGATGAACGCAATCCGGCGGTAAAGAAGATACTGTCCATGGCGATACAGGCCTGCCGTGAGAAAGGCAAGTACGTCGGTATATGTGGCCAGGGGCCATCAGACTACCCCGACTTTGCAAAATGGTTATTTGAAGAGGGAATCAGCAGTATCTCGCTAAATCCGGACACCGTTGTCGACACCTGGGTGCATCTTGCCAACCAGGAATAACACAAACCTGGCCTTATAAATGAGCAACAATAAAAAATATCCTGTATTTTTTATCTCTGACCGTACCGGTATTACATCGGAAACGCTCGGCCGTACATTACTGACACAGTTCACTTCGATTGGGTTTGAGCGCATTAACCTTCCATTCATCAACTCGGTTGAGAAAACCCGGGGGGCTGTAGAAAGAATTAATCAGGCGGCCACTGCCAGCAACCTTAGTCCACTGGTGTTCAGCACACTCATCGATGACGAGTGCAAAACTATACTCTCCGAATCCAGAGGTGAGGTCATTGATTTTTTTGCCGCCTTCATCCAGCCGCTGGAAGAAATATTGGGTAGGGAATCATCACATACCACCGGCCTTTCTCATGGCATCAGTGATGACACCAAATATATGAACCGAATTGATGCGGTCAACTTCACTTTGTCGAATGATGATGGCGTCTCAACCAAACATTACCCATCCGCAGATGTCCTGATCGTCGGTGCCTCTCGTAGCGGTAAAACGCCGACCTGTCTGAACCTGGCGCTACAATACGGGCTGCGTGCGGCCAATTACCCGTTAGACGCCGATGATATCCTCAATGGCAGCCTGCCGGAATTACTATCCCCATACCGGGACAAGATGTTCGGCCTGACCATACAGCCCGAACGACTACAACGTATTCGCGAGAAACGACGTCCCGGTAGTTCCTATGCCTCGCTCAAGCAATGCCAGAAGGATGTACGTACTGTTGAAGCACTGTTCCACCATGAAGACATCCCCTACCTCGACACCAGCCAGGTATCTATCGAGGAGATTTGTACAACCATTATGGAGAAAATGGCCCTGAAACGGCGTTCGATCAATTAGGCCATAACAAAGCAAGACATTTCCTGTTCCGGCGATTAATATTGAATATTAATATTATTCGGTTGTAAGCCCCGGCACCATGAGATAAAAAAGTACGCTGGGAACCCAGAAAAACAATTTATTTACTCTAACGGTCATTCACCAACAGACCAACCACCGAGGGAGAATGTTATGTCAGATCCAATCTATCCTGTCCCGGCTGACTTTGCGGCCCAGGCCAATATCAATGCCGAGCAGTATGAAGAAATGTACCAGCAATCAGTCAACGATCCCTCGACATTCTGGGCCGAGCAGGCTGAAAAAGAGCTGACCTGGTTCACACCACCGGATACCACCCTCGACTGGAGCTTTGATGAGGCCGACCTGCACATCGAGTGGTTCAAGGGTGGCAAACTCAATGTCTCCTACAACTGCCTGGACCGTCACCTGAAAACCCGCGGCGACCAGACTGCCCTGATCTGGGAAAGTGACGACCCCAATCTTGACAAAAAGGTCACCTATCGCGAACTGCATACCGATGTATGCAAACTGTCTAATGTATTGAAATCACGTGGCGTGAAAAAGGGTGACCGCGTTTCGATTTATATGCCAATGATTCCGGAGGCAGCTGTTGCCATGCTGGCCTGCACGCGTATCGGGGCGATTCACTCCATCGTTTTCAGTGCCTTTTCTCCTCATGCCCTGAAAGACCGGATTCTGGATTCAGACTGTCAGACAGTGATTACCGCAGATCAATCCATTCGTACCGGTAAGGCGCTGCCACTCAAGGCAAATGCCGACCAGGCACTCGCAGACTGTCCGAATGTACATACCTGTGTAGTCGTCAAGCGTGGTGGCGAGGATGTTGAATGGACGGAAGGTCGTGATGTCTGGTACCACGAGGCGCTCGAAGGTGCCTCGGCAGAGTGCGAAGCAGAACCGATGGATGCAGAAGACCCGTTGTTTATTCTTTATACCTCGGGTTCGACCGGTAAACCCAAGGGAGTACAGCACACCACAGGCGGTTACTTGTTACAGGCGGCCATGACACACAAATATGTCTTCGACTACAAGGATGGCGAGGTTTACTGGTGTACTGCCGATGTCGGCTGGGTAACCGGCCACACCTATATCGTATACGGCCCGATGGCCAACGGCGCGATATCGCTAATGTTTGAAGGCGTGCCCACCTACCCTGATGCCGGGCGTTTCTGGGATGTGTGTGACAAACATAATGTCGCAACTTTCTATACCGCGCCAACGGCAATTCGTGCACTGATGGCCTGCGGCGATGACCTGGTGAAGCGCTCCTCACGCAAGTCCTTGCGTTTGCTGGGCACTGTCGGCGAACCCATCAACCCGGAGGCCTGGAACTGGTATCACCGGGTGGTCGGTGACGAGCGCTGCCCGATTGTTGATACCTGGTGGCAAACCGAAACCGGTGCGCATATGTTGACACCGTTACCGGGCGCCACCCCGCTCAAACCCGGTTCTGCCACCAAACCCTTCTTTGGTGTACAACCCTGCCTGCTGGATGACGAAGGCAAGGAGATCGAGGGTAACCCGGCATCCGGCAACCTCGCCATCAAGCACCCGTGGCCGTCACAGATGCGCACAATTTATGGCGATCACCGCCGCTTCTATGAAACCTATTTCTCGATGTTCAAGGGTTACTATTTCACGGGTGACGGCGCCAGACGGGATGAAGACGGCTATTACTGGATTACCGGCCGTGTAGACGATGTACTGAATGTTTCAGGACATCGCCTGGGCACAGCAGAGATCGAATCTGCCCTGGTACTGCATGAAAAAGTCGCCGAGGCGGCCGTTGCAGGCTACCCGCATGACATTACAGGACAGGGTATCTATGCCTATGTAACACTGATGGGCGGTGAAACCGGCAGTGATGAATTACAGGCGGAGCTTGTTGCGCTGGTAAGAAAGGAAATCGGCCCCATCGCCAAGATCAATCTGTTGCAATGGGCGCCAGGGCTGCCAAAAACCCGTTCAGGCAAGATCATGCGGCGCATCCTTAGAAAGATAGCCGCCAATGAAATCGATGGTCTCGGTGATACCTCCACCCTGGCTGACCCGTCTGTTGTCGATGAGTTGATCGAAAACCGCCTGAATCGGTAAGTACAGGTATACATTGTGGACCCCCGATAAAGGCATTCGGGGATGACGTTGTCACCAGAGATTACTGCGTTCTCCAAGATACGTCATTCCCGCATGCTCCTAGCGGGAATCTACCGGCTTATCAGTGAGTACAATCCCGTCAGCATCGGCATATAGATAAGTGCCGGGCATAAATACCTGGCCGCCGAATTCAACAGCCACATCCCGCTGACCGGCACCCAGCTTGACCGTTTTACGTGGATGCGTAGCCAGTGCCCTGACCCCCAGATCCATACCGGAAATTGCTGCAGAATCACGAATACAGCCGTTGACTATCACCCCCTGCCAGCCATTCTGTACTGCCTTTTCCGCAAGCAAGTCACCTAACAGGGCACAACGCATTGAAGCACGACCATCAATCACCAGCACACGGTTATTACCCGGTTCTGCGACGGCATCACGCACCAGGGAGTTATCTTCAAAACATTTGATGGTGCTGATCTCACCTTCAAACACGACTTTTCCGCCGTAGCTACGAAAGATTGGCTGCACCACTTTCGCATCCTTATCAATCGCATCACATATATCTGCAGTATGATTCATGGTGCCGATCCGCATTATTAAAGAACCAAGTCTAATCACAAACCGCTAACAGATTAATAGCCGGCTGCTCAATTAATTAAATATTGATTATTAAGCCAACAGCCGGAATTTGTGCCTTGTCAGTGATAGTATTACCTAACGATACCTTGCTGACATAATCATGGCTGACGATCCGCTAACACTGGAAAAGTATTCAAGCCGGATGAAACTTCCGTCCCGTATCGTTCGCTCGAAGAATATTGCTGCCTCCATACTCAAACACTTCGATCACCACTTCAGGATATTCAGTGAGCTGACGAACACCTCCCGACAGCATTTTAAAAACGGAGACTGGCTGGCAGGAAGAAATACCGTCAGTGAAAGAATTCAGCTGTATGACAAGCGCGTTAAAGAGGCTATCAGCCACCTGCACAAGACCTTCCAGCAATCCTACCTGAATGCACAGTTGTGGAAGGACGTTAAACACCAGTACCTGGGACTACTCAATAAACATGATCGCCCGGAGCTGGCAGAGACTTTTTACAATTCCGTATTTACCGGTTTATTCTCCCGCCATTATTACAACAACCAGCACATCTTTGTGCGCCCTTCGATTTCAACCGAAAGGATTGAAGGCAATAACCCGGTATATTCCAGCTACTACCCAAATCAGGACGGCTGGGCAAAATGTACCTATAGAATTCTCGAGCAGTGCGACATTGACATGCCATTTGAGGACATGCGCCGTGATGTTGCAAATATCCTGCAGCGAATCAGTGAAATCTTTCCGGGTGAAATGGAACTGGCCATCCATTTTCAACTGCAGGTCCTAAAGCCTGTTTTCTATCGTAACAAGGCCGCCTATATCATTGGACGGGCGCTCAATGGACCCGATCGCATCCCTTTTATTATTGCCATATTCAGAAACACTTCCGGGCAGATATATGTTGATGCCCTGATAACCAACCCTGACGATATCGCCAACCTGTTCAGCTTTTCCAGATCCTATTTTCTGGTGGATGCCGATCCACCATCGGCAATCGTGCGTTTTCTCGCCAGCATCCTGCCCAGCAAGTCAACCGCAGACATCTACACGTCTATTGGTTTTCACAAGCAGGGCAAGGCCGAATTCTATCGTGACTTTTTGTATCACCTTCGACATTCAAGCGATAAGCTAAAGATTGCCCCGGGAATTGAGGGCATGGTGATGGTTGTGTTTACCCTGCCCTCCTACCCCTATGTTTTCAAGGTGATAAAGGATAAATTCCCGGCACCCAAAGACACCACCCAGCGAAAAGTCATCGACCAGTACCGACTGGTTAAATCGCTCGACCGTGTTGGCAGAATGGCAGACACATGGGAATTCTCATATGCGGCATTCCCTGTCGATCGCATCAACAAGTCTCTGCTTGAGGTACTCAGAAAAGAGATTCCTTCCAAGATCACCGAGGAAGATGACCACATCATCATTGAAAAAATATTTATTGAGCACCGCCTGATACCACTGAACATATTCCTTGATAACGCCTCACCATCCGATGCAGATCGTGTTATCCAGGAGTATGGCGATGCGATAAAGGAAATTTCGGGGTCCGGTATCTTCCCCGGCGATCTACTCACCAAAAACTTCGGCGTCACCCGTCATAAAAGAGTGATCTTTTATGACTATGATGAAATCGTCCCGATCAGCCAGTGTAAATTCAGAAAGATTCCACCACCCAGGTATCCTGAAGATGAAATGGCCAGCACACCCTGGTATTCAGTCGGACCGGATGACATATTCCCCGAAGAGTTTGAAGAATTCCTGATTACCGACTCTTCTCACAGAAAAATGCTAAAGAAGCACCATGCCAACCTGTTCGACTATCAATACTGGCAAAGTATCCAGCAGGCGGTAGAGGATGGCTATTTCCCTGACATTATTCCGTATGGGCGAGATATACGCTTTAATCCTCCATATCAATAACCATCAGATATTCTATAGAAATAACTGTCATAGTTACTGAACAACTACAAACGGCGACCATCTCAATCGATCGACGCAACAAAATAATTCAGATGTTGCCTGATTTTAGTTTAATGAAGGCATGCTATCATTCTCATGCTCTCCCGTTATGGATATCCTGTCAGTCTTTGCGATTTTTAAATATAATAAATAATAGAAAACAATATATTATTCAGCCCCCATGATTAACAGTAATTTCTCCAGTTACACCAAATTAACAAGCTGAACATCGGGCCGTGCGAACTTATAACCCGGTTAGGCATCTGCTTGATAAAGAAAGCATAGTATTTCTGGTAATTGCCATGGTTATCGGCATATTCCTTATTGCAGCACTAACTTTAAACCTCCTTGGCCGTTATCTAGATGAAGTAGAGGCCATGATTGATACCAATGTTCTCGAAAGTCGGAAAATGCGTTTAAACAGTGATCTCATGGAAATAGCCCGATCCCGGACCCGACTGACATCACAAATCATAGATACAGAAGACCCGTTCATGCAGGATGAACTTAATCTGGTGCTGGAAGAGTATGCTGGGAGGTTTTCAAAGTTACGGGAGCAATTGGTAAATCTTCCGCTTAGTGAACATGAAAAAAAGGTATTAATAGAAGAACATGGGCAAATTGTCCCTGTAATCCTGCCGGCCCAGCGTCAAGTCGTTGAACTGGCCATGAGTGATGATGTGCTCGACAGGAACAAGGGAAGGGAGATTCTGTACAACATAGTTCTCCCCGGCCAACAAAAAATGATCGATTCATTTGGAAAACTTATCTCATTGCAACAAGAACGAATTTCTGATGTAGCTGAAACATCCACTACATCAATGAACAAGGTAAAGAGAAGCGGCATATATCTAATAGGTATTTCCTTCCTCGTTACAACATTCTTCCTGCTGATTGTGGTTATTCGTATTCGTAGCATTCAAGCCAAACTGCGCATGGCCAATATAAATCTGGAAAACATCGTACTTGAGAGGACTGATCAACTACTTCAGGCCCGCGATAAATTAAGTGAGTATGTCGATGTCCTGGATAAATACGTGATTACTTCCAGTACCGATAAGCATGGTGTTATCACAAAAACTTCAGAAGCTTTTTGTCGTATTTCACAATACGACGAAAATGAACTAATTGGAAATGCGCATAACATTGTACGCCATGCAGACATGCCTGCATCCATATACGAGGAAATGTGGAGAACCATAAAACAAGGCAAGGCCTGGAGAGGCGAAATAAAGAACAAGGCAAAGGATGGCTCCGCCTACTGGGTAGATGTCAATATCGAGCCAACATTTGACGGCAATGGAGAAATAATCGGGTATACCGCAATCAGGCAGGATATAACCGACAAGAAGCTAGCGGAACAGCTGGCAGTTACCGACCCATTGACGAACCTGTTTAATCGACTGAAACTGGATGAGGTAATCAACCAGGAAATCGAACGAATATTACGTTACCCAAATGACCTCAGTGTTATCATTTTTGACGTCGATCATTTCAAACATGTCAATGACACGTACGGACATCAGGCTGGTGATACAGTTCTTGTCAGCATTTCCGAGATTGTTACTTCGAGGGCAAGGGACACCGACATTATTGGACGCTGGGGCGGAGAAGAGTTCCTGATTATCTGTGTGGCAACCAACATTACTGGCGCACAACATCTGGCAGAGGATGTGCGCATGGCTATATCGAACCATATTTTTGGAGAAGTTGGCAGCATTACCAGCAGTTTTGGTGTAGCCTCATTTAGGGTGAATGAATCCATGACCAACTTGATAAAGCGCGCAGATGAAGCGCTTTATCGGGCCAAGGATGCTGGCCGCAATCGTGTCGTGGTTGATGACTAACTATTACTGACTGCCCTGCAGCACCGTCATATATCGACTAGTTTTTCTGAACTGCCAGCGCACCCTGCAGAGACATCTGGAATTGTTGATATAACGACCGGTAACACCTGCCATATCAACTGGTCGCCCGGTAAAGCGGTCAGTCGGTAATCCAGGCTATTTACGCCTAGATAGATGCCCGCTCCAAGTGCTTTGTACTAATTCTTGTGGCTGATTTGAATTGTAGGCTTTATCTTCTAGGAGCCGGCCTCGCTGGCTTAGCAGGAAGTATCACTGGCTTTGCTGGGAGCGTCGCCGGCCTGGCCGGCGTTTCTGGCTCTTTGGCCTGAACTTTCGGTTTGGTTATCTGGTATTCGTCCTCACAATCTTTCCCTGGTTTGTTTGTTGCCTTTCCTATACAGGGTTTTGTTTCTGCCAGTTTAAAGCCTTCTACGGCTTTCTTGGTGTATTGATATTGCAGGGAGAATATCCACTCGTTAGATGACGATGCTAGAGAGTAAGCGACATCACCTTTTTCATCCGCAGATTGATTTATCGGAAGCGCATGAATACTGAATGGCAGTACTAACAGAAACAAACATAAACAGAATCTCATCGAGACCCTCCTCTAAAACAATTCTTCCCATAACGGCAAGTATAGCTGATATATTTTGGTAGTGCGTATGTCCTGAGTGACCACTCGGTATAACGGCCATTGATGATATTGGCTGTAATTGAAGGACAGTGTTATTTCTATGCTCATGATAAATGCTGACTATACTGCTACACGTGGATTACAAGTATTTAATGGATATTAGATTCGGAGAGAGCCAGATATGAAACGCAGAGAATTTATCAAAGACATCGTGACAATCACGTTAGCAACAGCTGCGGTTAGCTTATACGGGGTAGCTTCTGCAGGTGGTATGCGTAGTATAGGTAGCCAGGTCCGAAAAGGGGTTCACAATGAACTACGAGAAGAAGACCAGCAAGAAGATGGAAAAGAGCCCGAAGTTAAAAAAGAATCAGAAGCCAGAGAAAAGATCGAAGAAGAACCCGAAGCTGAAAAAGCAGTTGGGAAATAGGGGCACTAAGTAATTCGGTAAGAACTCCGGTTTATGCAACGAAATTGATGTTGTTGATCGGTTACAGGCCCTTGTTTTTCTGCTTTTCGTTAAAGGCCCGTACCGCATCCGAGACACGGCCAAAAATATTGTCTTCAGAAAAAATGGGTTCCAGTCCGGAGCTCAATCTTACCTCACGTAATGGAAGATGGGCTCGGGCGATTGCCAACTCAATACCCCGATCCTCGAGTTTCTGAAAAAATGGCCGTAGCTTTTCCCTGGCAGTGAAATCAACTGATGGAATGGCTCTGGCGTCGATCACGACTTTATGGACGGGCTGCTCTTGCTGGTCAATAAAGCCTTGTAGTCGTTCCATGAAAAAACTGGCATTGGCAAAGACCAACGGCCCATAGAAGCGGTAAGCCACCAGACCAGGTATACCCTTAGTCTGATCGTCATCTCCCATGTCATGGAGTTCGTCGGAACCCGGTTTACGGACCAGTAGTGCGTCATGTGGTCGCGCCAGATCGGCAAGCAGGATGGCGATGGAAAAGGCGGTGCCTAGCAGTATGCCCGGCAACACGCCGATAAAGACAACAGCGGCAGTAGTGGTAATCGCGATCCAGGCTGTCTGGCGGTGTTGATTCCACATGTTCTTTACATCTTTGATGTCGATAAGCCCAAACCCGGTGTATACCAGGATGGCCGCAATAGTAACGCTGGGTAGTTGAGTCAGGGTCTCTGCCGCAAGCACCAGAAAGCCAATCAGAAAGACCACGGAAGCCAGGTTAGCCACCTGGGTACGGCCGCCTGATGCGCTGTTCAGTAGCGTGCGGGTCTGGCTACCTCCCACGGCAAATCCCTGCACTGCACCAGTGGCCAGGTTTGACATGCCCAGCGCCATTAGTTCGCGATCAGGATCAATCTCGTAGTCGTGTTTTTCCGCCATCGCCCGGCTGAGTAGAATGCCTTCCGGAAAGATCAACATGGACATACCCAATGCGCCCATGGCCAGGGTGGCAACATCATTCAGATTGAAGGTGAATTCCATGGCCTTGGGAGTGATATCTTTGATTGTTCCAATAATCCCCACCCCCATGGCGTTGAAATCAATCAGTAATCCGCAGACAAGTGCCAGGAAAAAGACCGGCACCAGTGGAGGGATGCGGGTGATGAGGCGTTTGAAAATCACCAGTAGTACCAGGGTTGCAACTCCCGTGTACAAGGTCGATAGATGGGTATTTGGGACTTTTTCCACCCATTCAATCACGCGTTGCACGAGCCCTTCCTGCTCTAGATTGACTCCAAATAGCTTGCCCCACTGGCTGATGATAATAACCAGCGCTGCGCCGTTCAGGTACCCCAGCAGTACAGGTGTTGATAAAAAGCTCGCTACCGCGCCTAGCTTGAACTTGGCAGCCATAATCAGGATAAGACCAGTAAATATTGCCAGCCAGGTGCCAGCGATAATGGCCTTAGCCGGGTCGCCCCCGGTGAGAGGCAGTATGGCCGCCCCAACCAGTAGTGCGACGGCCCCGTCTGGGCCGACATTCATGTGGCGAGAGGAAGTGAATAGAAAATAAGCCAGAGTAGCTGCGATTGCGCTATAAATACCGGCAATGGGACCGAATCCTGCCAGTTCTGCATAAGCCAGGGCAGCGGGGATCAGGACCAGGCACATGACGAGCCCTGAAATCACATCAGGACCTAAATCCTTTTTTTGATATCCAGAAAGAACCCGGAGTCCCGGTAGAAAGTTTGTAAAGCGGGATTGGGCCATGGTTTCTGAGTGTTGGTTAGTGTCCTCTCTCATGGTATCAGATGGGAGTATCTATTCACGCTCCGTGGGGTTAGTAGATAAAGACTGACTCTATCATGCATTGAAACGATGTGCCTGCGCTGTATACAAGCGGGCCTCAATAACTGATTATATTCGATGATCGTTTTGTTGTATGACTTGCCGATGAAGTAGTCCACGCTTAATGACCGTTTTGTACGGTGGACTAAATCACTCGATCTTGGTTCGTTCCGTTTATGGCTATTTAAGAGAATAAATTTACAAAGTAGCAATAAATATAAAACGTTCTGGTGCCGTCAACTATTCGCCAGGCTTTCCTCATGGCGCTCCAGAAAATCGCTATCTATCTTATTGATAAACATTTTTGACTGCGGCGTCAGGAACTTTCCCCGCCTGACAACAATGCCATAGGTCCGTTTCGGAAAATATTCCAGTAACGGGGTTTTGTGGATTGCATCATCATCGGTAAGGCAGACATCCGTCACGATCGATATTCCCATGCCGATCTCTACATATCGCTTGATGACTTCCCAGCCACCGGCTTCAAGCGCTACATTCAGCTTTACACCGTGCTTTTCGAATTCAGCCTCTATCACACGCCATGTTGCAAGGTGCTTGGGTGGCAGGATGAGGCCGTACTGGCTGATGTCCTCGATAGTGGGAGCCTTGATTTTTGAAAGCGGGTGGCCCAGCGGCGTAATCAGGGTTGGCTCATAACTCCAGATACTTTCATACACCATGTCCTCCGGCACCGTAACAAATGAGCCAATGGCAAAGTCCACTTCATCGGCCCGCAGCATAGCCAAACCATCGCGTCCGGTCTCGTTATAAAGATTGATCTTTATGTCGGGATATTGCTCTGCAAATGACTTAACAATATCAGGCAGTATGTACAGGATGGTCGACTCACCTGCCGCGATCTTGATCTCACCGCCCTCAATCTTGCCAATACTTGCCTTAAATGACTCCTCCAGCTTGGAGAATTGTTCCAGTAGTGGCTGCGCCAGCTTGTAGAACACCTCGCCTTCCGGCGTTAGCTGGATCTTCGGCCCTTTTCGCTCAAATAACGCTGCACCAAAGTCTCTTTCAAGTGACTGGATCTGTAACGACACGGTCGGCTGGCTAATAAACAGCTTCTCAGCCGCACCGCTAATACTCCCGGTTTGCGTAGCCGTACAGAATGCACGCAGCAGCTTCATACGGTTTTGCTTGTAGAAATATGGCTTACATGTTGTTGTCATAAGTATCAGCCTGTCTTATCTCCAGAGGCATATTAACAGGCTAGCTTCCTGAGCACATAGTTCAATATACCACCATTCCTGTAGTAGTCGATTTCATTGGGTGTATCAATACGTACACGTACGCTGAAATCAATTGTGTTTCCATCATCTAGCAGCGCAGAAACCGCAACCGACTTTGCTGTACCATTCTGCAGGCCGGTAATTGAATACACCTCTTTACCCGTCAGCCCCAGCGACTGTGCCGAGTCGCCGTCATTGAACTGCAATGGCAGGATACCCATGCAGACCAGGTTTGTACGATGTATCCGCTCGAACGATTCTGCGATAACCGCCTTCACCCCCTGTAATTTAGGTCCCTTGGCAGCCCAGTCACGGGAAGATCCTGAACCATATTCCTTGCCTGCAATCACGATGACCGGTGTATCTTCTTTCTTGTATTGCATGGCTACATCATAGATAGACATTAGACTACCCTCTGGCATATGCAAGGTAACGCCACCCTCAGTACCCGGCGCCATCTGGTTGCGCAAACGCAC
>JAPHTU010000066.1 GCA_026196145.1 Gammaproteobacteria bacterium | reverse complement strand
TGAAGAAAACCAACATCCACGATACACCTATCAGGTTGAATATCAGGTGCGCGAGGGCGGTTCGCTTGGCCTGAAAGTTGGCCACAAGCGCTGCCATGATGGCGGTAATGGTAGTACCGATATTTCCACCCAACCCCATGGCTACCGCCATATCAAACGGAATCCAGCCCTCGTAGCACATGATGATCGTCAGGGCCATTGAGGCGCTGGATGACTGGATCACGAAAGTCAGAACGGTACCGAACACCAAAAACAATAATACGGACAGATAACCCTTGGTGGTGTATTCAGCCAGAAAGGCAAGCGCCTCGGGATGGTTACCAAGATCAGGCACCGAGTCTCTCAGAAACTGCAAACCAACAAAGAGCAGGGAAAAGCCAATAACAAAACTACCCCAGTTGCGGAGCTTTTTCTTTTTCGCCAGCACCATCACAAAGCCGACACCCACAAGCGGCAGGGCAACCGAGCTCATACTGACCTTGAAACCTAGCAGTGAAATCAGCCAGGCAGTGACCGTAGTACCAATGTTGGCCCCCATGATTACACCTATGGACTCGGTCAGTGTTAATAGCGAGGCATTCGCAAAACTGACTACCATGAGCGTAGTGGCAGAAGAGGACTGGATAATAGCCGTAATAGTAAAGCCGGTAAGTACGGCAAAAAACCGGTTGGAAGTCGCTGTCGCCAGGATGGCGCGCATCTGATCACCAGCGAGTTCCATGAGCGCATCGCTCATCACCTTCATTCCGTACAGGAACAATCCGAGCGAACCGAGCAGGGTCAGAAAGTCAAAGAATGAATATTCCATATCAACGCGTAGTATAACGAACCCCGTACAGACAGTGCATTGCGCGAAATCATCTTAAAGCGATATTACTGCATAGTGTAAAGCGTGAATTAATATCATTCTTCTGACTGCAGGCAACGCACACAGTAGCGGGACTCCGGCATCAACATCAGCCGCGCCAGTGGAATATTCTCATCACAGCGCTCACATATGCCATAGTCGTCATCTTCATCAATACGCCTCAGCGCGGTCTGCAATGCCTGCATCCGTTCGTTTGCAGCGGCGAGTGCCGTTTGATGCACCCCACGTTCTCCGATCGCCTCCATGCGACTCAGGCGACCGATGGCATTATCGGGTGAAATCGGCTGACAACGAGCCTCCAGCTCCTCAATATGCTGCTTAACACTGACTAGCTCATCGCTGATTAATTGCTGCAGTTTTTGTCTATCGCTGTCTTGCATATTTCAGATACGCACCCACCTTGGTTACAATACCCGCAGCATACCGCCTATTTCGTATTTCCGACAAATGACTGAATACAAAGACACCCTGCTGGAATTCCCCTGCCGTTTCCCCATCAAGGCGATGGGCAAGGACGAGGATGAATTCGTCGCGCATGTCCTGAATCTGGTGACGCCCCATTTTCCCGAGATAGCAGAAAACGATATAACTACCCGCCCAAGCAAGGGGGGCAAGTACGTCTCGGTGACGATTACCGTTACTGCGACCAGTAAATTGCAGCTGGATGCCATTTATTACGCGCTCACAGATTCCGAACGAGTACTCATGGCGCTTTAGCTCGCATATATGACACTGGCGCTCAATCACAGGAACCTGGGTCTGACCCCCTACGCGGACAGCCTGCAGGCCATGAAAGACTTTGTCGCGGCACGTGATGACGGGGCGGTTGACGAAATATGGTATGTCGAACATCCACCGGTCTTTACCCAGGGTATGGCTGGCAAACCCGAACACCTGCTGTCACCTGGCGATATTCCGGTTGTGCAGACGGACCGGGGTGGCCAGGTCACCTATCACGGGCCCGGTCAGATTGTCGCCTACCTGATGATCGATATTGGGCGCCGCCAGTTGGGTGTTCGCAAACTGGTGGAATTGATTGAGCAGGCCGTGATCAACCTGCTGGCAGACTATCAGGTCACTGCCACCGGCGACCGGCAGGCACCAGGCGTTTATGTCAATGGCGCAAAGGTGGCCGCACTGGGATTACGGGTCCGTAAACATTCCACCTATCATGGACTAAGCCTGAACGTTGATATGGACCTTTCACCTTTCCAGCGCATAAATCCCTGCGGATACCAGGGACTGGAGGTAACTAGCCTGAAAAAGCTGGGTATTACTGATACGATAGAGTCGGTGCAGGCCAAATTACATTACCATCTGGCCACCGTACTCAATTACCAATACCAGCCACTTACCCATGCCGCTTGATAACAATACAAAGCCAGGACTGAACCGTACCGAACGTGCTGCCGACAAGATGTCGCGTATTCCGGTCAAGGTCGAGCCTTCAGTCAAACCCAGTAGAAAACCTGCCTGGATTCGGGCCAAATCACCGGGTACGCCAGAGGTCGCACGTCTGAAAAAGGTGCTACGGGACAATAAGCTGCATACGGTCTGCGAGGAAGCAAACTGTCCCAATCTGGGTGAGTGCTTTGGACATGGCACCGCAACCTTCATGATCATGGGTGACACCTGCACCCGCCGATGCCCCTTCTGTGATGTTGCACATGGACGTCCACAGCCACTCGATCCTGAAGAACCCGTCAATATGGCCAAAACTATTCAGGCCATGGGCCTGAAATATGTCGTCATCACATCGGTTGACCGGGATGACCTGCGCGATGGTGGCGCACAACATTTTGTCGATTGCATTAAAACCACGCGTGAATACAACCCCGGCATCCAAATAGAAATTCTTACCCCTGATTTTCGTGGCCGTATGGATCGTGCACTGGATATCATGCAGGCCGCACCACCCGACGTGTTTAATCACAATCTTGAATCCATACCGCGCCTGTACAAAGAGATCCGACCGGGGTCGGATTATCAATGGTCACTTGATCTGATCAGGCGTTTTGCAGAAATACATCCGCATGTACCGACCAAATCCGGCCTGATGCTGGGACTAGGTGAAGAAATCTCCGAGGTCGAGGCCGTCATGCAGGACCTGCGTGACCATGGCTGCAATATGCTGACGCTCGGCCAGTACCTGCAGCCCACATTAAATCACTTACCAGTCAAACGTTTTGTTACTCCGGAGGAGTTCGCTCGACTGGCCATCATCGGTGAGAAGATGGGATTTGATCATGTTGCCAGTGGGCCGATGGTACGTTCTTCGTACCATGCTGACCTGCAGGCAAAACAAGTCGTTTAAGTATTTATCTGATCGCCCCGCATGATACTCAGGCAACTGGATATCCTGATTTACCCCCCTGCGATTAATATCCTGTTATTGATTGCAGCCCTGCTGCTATGGCACAAGCGTAAAACTTCTATCACGCTTATTGTGATTTCTACCTTTACCCTGATTATTTTCAGCTTGCCTGTTACCAGTCACCGGCTGACCCTCATGCTGGAGAAATACCCGGCGATCACACCCGCGCAGCTGGAAAAATTCCAGGCCGATGCCATTGTGCTGCTGGGTGGCGGCATGATTTCATACGCCAGCGAGTATGAGGGCAGTTCACCCGCAGATGAAACCCTCATGCGCCTGCGATATGCGGCATTTGTACAACGGCAAACCGGACTACCGCTACTGACCAGTGGCGGTGTTACCGGTAAAGCCGGAAGTGACAGCGAGGCAGAAACCATGCGGCGCATACTGGCTGATGACTACGGTATTCATAATGTTCACACTGAATCCAGCAGTATGACAACCTATGAAAATGCCGTTCAATCTGTCGCAATACTCAAACAGAACAGCATGCAGAAAATCTTCCTTGTCACCAGTAGCCTGCATATGAATCGCGCCGTAGACCTGTTTACCGGACTGGGCATGGAGGTGATCCCTGCACCGACCAATTTAATCTCGGACTATGACACCAATTGGCAATACTTCATTCCCAGCGGTAATGGCCTGAAGGGAAGCCGCTATGCGCTACATGAATACCTTGGCATAGCCTGGTACCGACTACGCGGTATGCTAGACAGGTAAACACCTAATGCATATCCAGCTGCATCCGTTCCATTAGATAACACAGGCAGTCCTGCTTGATTACCTTCACGTCCCTGGTCAGCAT
>JAPHTU010000056.1 GCA_026196145.1 Gammaproteobacteria bacterium | reverse complement strand
GTACTTCCGTCTGGCTCTCTTTCCTGTTGTCATCTTTCACCTCGTTATGGCATTGTATAACCTTAACTAGGTGTCCGGGTTTAGTAGACCACTTCACATAGTACCCATGTACATTAACACTGCCACTCAATATTCCTTCTTCTGCAATACCTATAAGATCTTCTAGGTGTTTTTTTAACAACTTCGGTATCTAATACTTCCTTCAGCGTAATACGGCTCAAGACTTTAGTCCAGCCTGCTATCCCTCTTCATGAAGTTGTTATGTCTACAAAGCAAAACAGAATACCAGAAGGCTCGGTTTACCATCCGAAATCTCCTCGCTTGATGGATCAGGTGAGTGAAACCATGCGCTACTACCACTACAGCCGATCCAGCATAAATACCTATAGCAAATGGATACGAGCTTACATTAAGTTTAACAACACACGGCATCCAAAAGAGATGGGGAAACCCGAGATTGATCGCTTTCTCAGCCATCTTGCCATCAATAGAAATAATTCTGTCTCTACTCAAAATCTTGCCCTTAATGCAATTGTATTTTTGTATAAACATGTTTTACATTTGCCAGTTAGCGAAGAGCTCACGCCTGTTCGTTCTGTGAAGCCAACTCGATTGCCTGTCGTGCTGAGCCAGGAAGAAGCCCAGGCACTACTTGAACAACTCCAAAGTACATGGGGATTAGTTGCGCGCGTCATGTACGGGGGCGGCCTTCGCCAGAATGAGGCGCTTAAATTAAGAGTTCAGGATATTGATTTTGGCAATCATTTACTCATGATTAGAAATGGCAAAGGCGGAAAAGACAGGACAACCCTGTTAGCACCTTCTCTGGTGGAACCCGTTAGACAACACCTTCAAAAAGTCAGGATTCTATTCGAGGAAGATCTCAAAAATAATCAGGCGAATGTCTGGCTACCTGATGCATTGGCAAGGAAATACCCCAGGGCGCCGATGTCATGGGACTGGCAATGGATTTTTCCATCGGCCAATCTTTCTGCCGACCCTGAAACCGGCGAAATCAGGCGGCACCATGTTCACAAGACGGGCCTTGGGAAGGCGCTCAGAAAGGCAAAACAGCAAGCCGGCATTAACAAGCGCGTTACCTCGCACACCCTGCGCCACTCCTTCGCGACACATCTATTACAATCCGGCACCAATATCCGGGTGGTGCAGAAATTAATGGGACATGCTGATGTAAAAACGACCGAGGTTTATACGCACGTACTGGAACAAAATATCAATGCGGTAACCAGTCCACTGGAAAACCTGAATTTATAAAGGCCTCCGGCTGAGGTCCAACATTAAGAAGCATGCGAACCGCTGAGGTCCCATGCGTAGGTACAGTCCAGATGAGAGCGGATACGAATCAGGCCACTGACGCCGTCCTCCACCATGATTTGTAACGGCACCCTTTTGGAAAATTTCTTGCTATGCGAACGCATGAACCGGGACCGGGCATGCGCACTACTGGGGAAATAGGTACGCAGTGCATCGGCGATACCCATCATATGTTCTGCACGTACCATTACCTGTTCATCATCAGGCAACGGCTCATCTTCACCATATTTATACATATGTCGTTTACGCACGCTGTCAGGCAAACCCAGCAGGGTATGTTGATCATCGAGTGACACCCGCCACTGCCCGAATAACTCCATGATTTCATTGGCCATGCGCAGGCGGGTCTGCTCGTCGAAGTGTTTCTGTTGTATTTCCATAGCGGGGCATTTTCCCTGCTAGGACAGGAGCATCATATATCTATCATTTGATAGATTCCTTGATTTCTCGCCATAGCCCCTGGTAGGCCTTGGCGGCCGGGGTATGGGCCGCAAAGGTAAATAGCGGCGCCCTGCGCACGCCCATGAGCTCTACCTGGCTGGCATAAGGAATCATGTACGGACTGATATTGGGATATTTTTTTGGCAGCTCTGTGATGATTTCACGGTGCAGTTTTTTACGGCGATCCACCATGGAGAAAAACGGCATCATGTTCAGCTCCAGCATCGGCTTTTTCTTCAGGTGTTTAAGTAACTGCTGGTGGGTGCGGATTGATAGCGGTGTTGGAATGATGGGTATCATCAGTGCATCTGCCGCATAAAAGACGTTTTCCGACACCAGTGTGATGTTCGGCGGGCAGTCAATAAACAGCAAGTGGTATTCCTCGGACAAGGGGCGCAATAATCTCATTAATTGCTGTGCCGGTTTCTTATACTCACTAAACTGGATATCCATATTCCGATAGGAGAAGTCTGCCGGTATTAAATCCAGGTTGGGAATATCGGTACCCTTGATCACATTATCCAGATTACGCTCTGCCAACATTTTGTCGGCACCGCCTTTTATCTTTGGCTTGATCCGGTAATAGAAACTGGCCGCACCCTGGGGATCAAGATCCCAGAGCAGGGTCTTGTATCCTTCCATCGCCGCCAGGCTGGCAAGGTTTACTGCCGTTGCCGTTTTGCCAACGCCGCCCTTGATATTGTAGGTGCCGATTATCTTCATGAGTTTTTAAATAGTTGTTGATAGGTATCGTGCATATCGTCCTGGACTATCGCCGTATAGGATGACTGCAACTCTTTAAGACATGCCGACTCCTTTTCCTGGATACGCTCGAGCAGCTGTTCCAGTGCCTGCCCGAATTTTTTATGTTGCAGACCTTTAGCCTTCATGCCCTTGATAAACTGGCGTAATGACCGAACCTGTATCTGTCTCTCAACGCAGTTATCAAGTGCTGCGTGTAGCGCCTGCATTGATGCAGACAACCTGGCAACTTTAGCGTCCGTGTACAGGGCACGTGACAGGGCCAGCAAATCATTCAGGGTAGTACATACCTCATCCATGCCCGGCAGATCATGCTGCAGCAGCTCCTGCTCATTAACCGCCCTGTAGCCGGCCAGTTTCTGGTATGTCTTCCATATCTGCCGGCCCGCAATCTTAAGCACCGGCTTTTCCGCATGCTTCAGGACAGAATGTTCAGGCACTTCACATTCAAGATAGATGCGCCAGCGCTTCATGAATTGCCTATAGGTTTTATTCTCGAACAGCTTGATTACATCCTGCTGCGCTGTCTGACGTTGCGATCGTAACCAGTCCAGCAGTTCATCCAGGTGTGGACGCATATTTTTGTCCAGCAGTTCACGAAAGTCATTAAAACCCAGCAACCATGAATTAAGCTCAAACAGCCGCCTGGTCTCATCATTGATCCAGACCAGGTCATGGTCAAAGCGTGTGCGGGTATCTTCGGGTATGACCTGCTTCAGTTGTTTCAGCAGTGAGTGCGCCCTTTGTATGGCAAGGCGGTAGTCACTCAGAAATTCCGTATCCAGGTCATCACGGATTCCATGCTCGTTCACTTCCATCATCTGGATCAGCTGTAACATGATCTGACGCGCAGCTTCATCGGTACGCTGATCGGGCCTTAATTGCAGCCGTAAACGATTGGAGTAATCACAGGGACGACGTTCATCCAGATTTAACAGGCGTGTCAGTGGGTCCTTGCCATACACCTGCAACCCTGTCTTGTTGATGACCTTGATGATCCGGGCAAAATCCTTTTCATAGCCACGGATAGATTCCATCTGCAAACGCACGGGCAAGGCCTCGCCAGTACGATTATTATTAAGCCGGATATTTTCCTTCACCACTGCCATGCGACACACAACCTTCTCATCCTTATCCCGCATATCGTAGCTGTGCGACTGCATACGTGACAGGGCCTGCTCAACCAGCGCCCTCGGGCGGGTATATTTCAGTAACTTCTTCGGCTGCAACCAGTCGGGGATCTCATTGATAAAAACCGGACACTCATCCAGCGGTATTTCGACATGCATGGCGGCGTGATCAATACTGCGCCACAGGAGTTTTTTCTGCCTGCCAAATTCACGGTATTCCAGCACATCACCCTTGCGCCAGATACGCCAGTCAAAGGTATCCAGGTAGGTCACCCGCTGGGTGAGCTGACCGGTTTCTGAAACAGCAAACTTTTTCCCTAACGCAGCCAGTAAATCCCGTAACTGCGCATCGTCTTCCAGTATCCAGCTATGTGGCAGGTTTTCAGTCGTTTTCAATACAATCACCTGTTTGCTGACATGCCAGTTCCTGTGCCTCGACCACGGCCAATGCCGTCATGTTGACCACGCGGCGTACGGTGGCCGCAGCCGTTAGCACATGCACCGGCTGTTTCAAACCCAACAGTATCGGGCCAATACCAACACTGTCACTTAATACCTTTGACAACATGAACGAAATACTGGCCGCATCACGGCTCGGCATGATAAGTATGTTTGGCCTTTTTGTTAAACGAATATCGGGAAATTTTTCATTGCGCACGTCATCCAGCAAGGCAAAGTCTGCCTGGATCTCACCGTCATATTCAAAATCTCTGGGTTCGGAGTCCAGCAAGGCTACTGTTTCCTGCATACGCTGTGCCGACAGGGAATTACTGGAACCAAAGGTGGAATAGGACAGCAACGCGACACGGGGCTTGAAGCCGAATTTACGTACGGTCTCCACGCTCAGCAGCGTGGCTTCGACAAGCTGTTCTGGTGACGGGTTGGCCTCCATTGTATTAACCACGAACAGGGTATATTTCCTTGAGACCAGCAGGTTCAGCATGCCCAGGTGTGATATACCTTCCTGAAGACCAATCATGTCACGGGTGAAATGAACCTGGCTGCCCTGATGCCCATCGGCCCCGGCAATCACACCATCCACATGGTTCGACTGAAGTTGATGTAATGCCTCTCTCAACATTGGCGAAATATGGCTATCATGATGCTCTCCTGCACATTCAACCAGTTCAACGTCTGAATCAAGCTCGATTGGCAGGCGTAGTTCTGTAATCCTTTCACGGATACGCTCACGGTTGCCGATCAGTACCGGCTTGGCCAGCCCCTCATCAATAATATCGCTGATGGCACGCAAAATGACCTCGTTCTCAGAATCCGGATAGGCGATACGCCTTGGGCTGGTACGCGCACGGTTGAAAAATGGCCGCATGAACAGACCGGTACGAAATACCATACGCAACAATTTGTGCCGGTATTCATGCATATCGGCAATCGGTCGGGTGGCAACACCGGTCTCCATGGCCGCTTTCGCCGCCGCTATACTCACTTCTACACTCAGGCGCGGATCGAACGGCTTAGGTATCAGGTAGTCCGGACCAAATTCCAGTTGTTCATTGGCATAGGCACGCTGCACTACATCGGAGGTTCTCATTTTTGAAACACGGGCAATGGCATGGGCACAGGCCAGTTTCATTTCGTCATTGATTTGAGTGGCACCGACATCGAGCGCCCCCCTGAAGATGAAAGGGAAACATAATACGTTGTTCACCTGGTTAGGGTAATCAGATCGACCGGTAGCCACCAGCGCGTCCGGACGAACCGCCTTCACTTCTTCAGGCAGGATCTCCGGTAACGGATTGGCCAGGGCGAAGATCATCGGGCTGTCAGCCATGCTTTTCACCATTTCCTGTGAAACCAGTCCGGGACCTGAGAGTCCCAGGAATATATCCGCGCCCCGCATGGCATCAGCGAGTGTACGGCAATCTGTCTCAACGGCCAGATTGAGCTTGTATGGGTCTGTCAGACCCGGACGTCCTTCGTAGATCACACCCTGACGGTCAACCATCATGATATTTTGCCGGGGTAACCCCATGCTGATCAGCATACGGACACACCCCTGGGCAGAGGCGCCGGCGCCAGAAACAACCACCCTGACCTTATCTATCGACTTGCCAACGATCTCCAGGCCATTGAACACGGCTGCGGCAACGATGATGGCAGTGCCGTGCTGATCATCGTGAAATACCGGGATATTCATACGTTCCTTGAGCCGGGCCTCGACTTCGAAACATTCCGGCGCCTTGATGTCTTCCAGATTGATGCCGCCAAAACTGGGTTCAAGGCTGGCAATGATATCGACCAGTTTATCGGGGTCTTTCTCATCAATTTCGATATCAAATACGTCAATACCGGCAAACTTCTTGAACAACACCCCCTTGCCTTCCATCACCGGCTTGGAGGCCAGTGGACCGATATCACCTAGACCCAGTACGGCCGTACCGTTGGAAACCACAGCGACCAGGTTGCCACGTATGGTGACCTCCGAAGCTGTGAGGGGATTGTTAACGATTTCACGACAGGCCGCGGCAACACCAGGCGAGTATGCCAATGCCAGATCGCGTTGATTCTCGAGGGGTTTTGTCGGTGTTACCGCGATTTTACCGGGGGGCTGGTTGCGATGATATTCCAGCGCGCATTCATCAAAATCTTCAGCCATTTATTCCTCTTCCCTCAACTTCATCCATGCCATTACACATGTTAGCAGCAGACAAGCATCAGCGGGAAAAACGCATGCTCATAAATCCAACAGTCATAAAGATAACGATCGGCGCAACACTACTGACGAATGGATTGAAGTTATATACCTCTCCCATGCGTGCCGTCACGTGGGCAAACAGGAAGTAACCGATTCCCAATACGATACCAATAAGTGTGCGTTGCCCCGCGCCGGTGGTGCGCAGAGAGCTGAAGATAAATGGCACTGAAAGTAACAGCATAACGATAATGGCAAAGGGTGCAGTCATCTTTTGCCAGTAGGCAAACTCATATGGCTCGGTTTCAAGGCCGTTCTTCTCCAGGTAGTCAATATAGGTTGTTAAGCGCCAGATTGGCAGTTGTTCCGGTTTTACCGCCAGCACACTTAACAGATCAGGATTTAACAACGCGCCCCATTTTGCCTTGTCGTAATGGGTAATCTTAACGGCATCGGGCGTCATTTCTACCTGCTCGATATTAAACAGCACCCAGCTATCATCCTCAAATACGGCACGATCCGCATGTGTTTTAAAGCGCAGTTTAAAGTCTTTATCAAACTCGTATATATCCAGCCTGCGCAATTCACCACCCGGCCGAAGCTGCAGGATGTTCACGAAACTCAGGCCATCGCGTGCCCATATACCGTTTTCACTCTTTAGCGCCGTGCTCTGCGATTGTGCAAAGGTACGCATTTGCTGGGCGTATGGTTCGCTAAACGGGGTGACGCCTTCACCCAGTATCAGCGCCAGGATAACCAGCACCAATCCACCCTTGGACATGGATATTGCGATCTGGGTAATAGAAACACCTGCACTGCGCATGGCAATAAATTCACTGTTACTGGCAAGCCCGCCCAGCATTACCATACTGCCAACGATGGCCGCCAACGGCATAAAGTCATAGGCACGGCGTGGTGCTGTCAGCAATATATAAATTAATGACTTGAGAAAATCATAATCACCCTCACCGATATCATTAACTTCGGCACCGAACGCAAATACCAGGTCAATCGATACCAGTATCACCAGCGCCATCAACGAGCCAATGACAACATGACGACCGATGTGTTTGTCCAGTATCCTCATGTTGCGCTTGCCCGCGCCAGCCGCCACCTTGCCCACCAGCCACCGCTACGAACTCGTGTTTCCTTGAACAGACTCCATCCCAGGTAGCCCAGCAGGCCCAGATGTATCCACCACAAACCAATCCAGCCAGGTATTGATTCATTCTCCAGCATGACCTGTCCGACGCGCAGCAACTTAAAATAGATAATGTATATCAGCACACCCACCATAATCCGGCCATAACGCCCTTCACGCTGCTTTAAGCGACCCAGCGGTAGCCCCAGTAGCGTAAACAAAACGGGGCTAAGCATCATTGCCAGGCGCCGGTGCAATTCCGCTTTATCAAAACTGTCATCAGACCTGAGCAGCATCAATGTCGGCTTGGTTTCGTACTCCAGCCTGACATTGCCCTGCTCCCCCTCGCTGGCACGAATCCAGTGCAACTCGTACTGGGTTGCACGAAAATTGGTTTTACCCGGCGTGCCGGTATAGCGGAAACCATTATTGAGCATAATCAGGGTGTCGCCTGTACCATCCTCTATATGCTGGTAGGCGCTCTTGGCGGTGAGCAGGCTCTGTTGCCCATCCTTGCCACGACTATGTACAAAGATGTTTTCTACGGTTTCAGCATCTTCGTTGTTTTTCTCAACGTAGATAACACGCCTGCCATCACCGGATTCCTGAAACCGTCCGGGGGAAATACCCGCGATCTCGGAGGTTTTCTCCGCCTGGTCCTGCAGATAGGCAGCTGCCCGCTTGGTCACGGGGATGGCATAAAACGACAACACCCCCATGACGATAGCCAGCGCCACTGCCATCAGGCCCAGCGGCCGGTACAATCTCAGGGTACTGATCCCGCAGCCATTAATGACGGTCATTTCGCTATCTTTGTAAAAGCGCCCTACTGCCAGGATAACCGCCAGAAATACGGCCATCGGCATCACCAGTGTCAGGCTGCTCACCGCGGTCAGCCCGAGCATGGGCAGAACAACATCCGTTGGCCATTCACCAGTCGCTGCATTCTTCAAAAAACGCGTTAACTTGTTACTCAACATAATCAGCACGAGCACCAGTAATACGGCGAACAACGCCTGCAGTATTTCGCGTATAAAATAGCGATCCAGAATGGTAAGTTTAAATTTCTTCATATCACTTCTATTTTTCAGGTGCGCTATGATACACCACACAACCGATAACGCATTGAATACGCACCAGCCCGCAAGGAGAAAAGGATGTCCACTACCCCGATCAGATTCCAGGTAATCAATACCCCACCACAGGCAACCCGAAGCGATTGCATTGTCGTCGGCATTACCCCGGATGGTCTGACCAGTAGCGCCACCCAGCTGAACAAGGCCTGTGGCGGCATTATCAGAAAGGCCTTTAAACAGGGGGATATTCAGGGCAAAGCCGGTAACTTACTCTATCTCTACCCGGCGTCAGGCACCCTGGCACCGCGCATACTACTGGTTGGCTGCGGCAAGAATGACAAGCGCGACGGCGATGCCTGGAACAAGATTATCGACACCACCTGCACAGCACTCAACAAGGGCGGCAGTCGAAATGCGGCCTTTTACCTGACCGATTGCAAAGTTAAAGGTCGAAACAGGGATTGGCAATTACAGGAAGCTGCGCGCACCATGGCAAACGCCATGTACCAACGTGGTGAAATGAAAAGCACCTTCAAGAAACCGGAAAATCCCCTTACCCAAGCCAAGTTTTATGTCGCCGGTAATGAGGCCGGTGCCCGGAAGGCTCTTGCCCGCGGCAAGGCCATCGGTGAAGGCATGACCCTGGCCAGACGACTGGGCGATCTGCCAGCTAATGTCTGCACCCCCAGCTACCTCGCCTCACAGGCGCGCAGGCTGGCGCGTAAACATACAAGCATCACGGCAAAGGTATTGAAT
>JAPHTU010000215.1 GCA_026196145.1 Gammaproteobacteria bacterium | reverse complement strand
CTGACCTGTGCCAACCAACTGATTGCCAACAATCCGCACGCCTTTGAAAAAAACCTGTGGAGTGAACTGGGCCCTGGAGACCCGATTCGCGTCATTTCATGTGATGATTCAGAGAATGAGGCCGAGCGGATCGTAGCGAATATTATTGCTGCCCGCTTCAAGCACAAAATCCGGCTCGGTGATATTGCCATCCTGTACCGCGGCAACCACCAGTCCCGCCCACTGGAAAAGGTACTACGACTCAATAACCTGTCCTATAACATCAGTGGTGGCCAATCATTTTTCGACCGAGCGGAGGTCAAGGATATCCTGGCCTACCTGCGACTAACCATTAATCCGGACGATGACACGGCGTTCTTACGAATTATCAATACCCCGCGCCGGCAAATCGGCGCATCCACTCTTGAGAAGCTCGGTCTGTACGCCAATGAGCGCGACACCTCTCTGTTCAGGGCCTGCCATGAATTTGGCCTCAGCGCAGTCCTCGATAACCGCGCCATGCAAAACATTCAACGCTTTGTCGACATGGTGGATGAACTTGAACTGCAGTCACGAACCGAGACACCGGGCAAGGTAGTTCGCCTGCTGCTGCAACAAACCCATTATGCTGACTGGTTACGCGAACTCAGCAAGGACCAGGCAGCGGCCGATCGACGCTATGAGAATGTGGAAGAACTGCTCAACTGGATTGAGCGCATGGCTGAAACTGACGGGCTTGATCTCTATGAGGCGGTCACCCGCATCACCCTGCTCGATATGCTGGACAAGAATTCCGAGGACGGACATGCCGACATGCTAAACCTGATGACCCTGCATGCCGCGAAGGGGCTGGAATTTCCGCATGTCTACCTGGTCGGTTTTGAAGAGGGCCTGCTGCCGCACCAAAGCAGCATTGATGAAGAAAATATAGAAGAGGAGCGCCGTCTCGCCTATGTCGGCATCACCCGGGCACAACGACAGCTGACACTTAGTTATACATCGAAACGCCGACGCTTTGGTGAGGATCTCAGTTGCGAACCCAGTCGTTTCCTGGAAGAACTGCCACGCGAACACCTGCAGTTTAATGATGAAGTCCCTGCCGAGGTAAAGAAAGAAACCGGCCAGGCAAATCTCGCTAACCTGAGGGCTATATTAAATCAGGGCTGAAACTGGACTATGTATTGCCCCAACTATCGTATTAGGGGGCAGCCACCCTTGATCATTGCTGCTCCGGCGTCCTGCCTCTAGCTGCATACGATGACCATGGATGGTCAAGTGCCGTGGAGTGCACGAAGCACGAGAACGGCCCGGTCATCCTTGACCATCGCTGCTTCGGCGTCCTGCCTCTCGCAGCCAGCATACGATGACCATGGATGGTCGAGTGACGCGAAGGACAGGATGTCCGTGAGCGGCCTGTCCATCCCTGGACATAAAAAAACCCCGCATAAGCGGGGTTTTTTTAAAACAATCCTTGTTTAGCTGAATGTCACTTCCGTTGCCTGCATCCCTTTGGGACCGCTTTCAGCCTCGTAATTTACATCCTGTCCCTCTTTCAGTGTTTTAAAACCGTCTCCCTTGATCACTGAATAATGAACGAAGATGTCTTCCCCTCCATCTTTTGGCTCTATAAAGCCAAACCCCTTTGAATTATTAAACCATTTCACGATACCGCTAGACATACTTGACCTCTTAAAAAGTAACAATACGGATGCGGCCTTATGATTGTAATATTGGCCGCTGCCCAAGTATAACCATGGTGGCATTCACCTGTAAACACTATGGGATATTCTTATTTCGTCTTCGTCGTGGTCAGACCCAGAATCTCCCAGTTCTGCATCCCTCCCCGGTACCACTTCAGCTTTTCAGGTGGGTAACCCAGTCGCAGCAAGGATCTAATATTTGTTGGTGACTGTCCACACCAGACACCGTTGCAGAACAGCACCAGCGTCCTGGCATCTGCGAAATTCCAGAATTCTGCCGTCCTTTGTACACCAAAAATATCTTCAAATATTTCTGCGATTTCTTCTTCATTGCCGTGTTTCATGGTGAGTTTTTTCCAGTGCAGGTTGATCGCTCCCGGGATGCTGCCACGCCTTACCCAGTCAGCACCGCGTGAGTCGATCACGACGATAGTACCGTCACCTTTACCCTTGCGTTCCAGGTAATCCAGCATCTGCCGCTCACCGATCGTCTCCACCCTCGGTGATATCGTCATTGGCTGGATACAAAAAGGCGGGCATTTACGCGATGTCTTGCTAAATATATCGATTACCCTGTTCTTCGTGTCCTGGTTGCGCTGGATACGTACCGTCTTGCCGTTTTCATCCTTGATATCTACATAGGGTATGGTACGGGTAATTTTGACTTTCAGACCCTTCTCTGAGCCGGAACTTTCGTCCTCTGCATAAACCGGATATATCACCGTAATGATTAGCAGCGCAGCCAATATATATTTCATCCTTATCCCCTTTTGTTGCCCAAACGGCTATCTAATGCAATTACCTGACGACTGTCAAATGTAAGATTTTTCAATGAACCGGCCATGGCAAATATGGTGAAGCGGCTGCTGTTCACCACCACTCGATTGTTGTTCAGACATGCGGGAAACTGTTGCCCCGCGGTATTTGCGCGCTGGGGACTCTATCTATGGGGAAAGACCAATCGCCCACCATGGCGTTCGTGGGAACTCAGGATTCTGCAGTCCAGTAGGCGTGAATCCATCTCCATTGAAAACGAGATAGTTGCGCTTTATCACTGGGGGCATGGCAGGCAAAAAATATTACTCCTGCCCGGCTGGAACTCTCGCGCCAGCCATTTCAGAAATTATATTGAGCGACTGACCGCACGCGGCTATGAAGTGATCGGGATTGACCCGGTTGGACATGGCCATTCCAGTGGTAGCTGGACAAATATTCGCCAGTACCTTGCTGTAATACAGGCGGTAGGCGATAAACATGGACCTTTTCATACCGTCATCGGCCACTCATTCGGTGGGTTTTGTATCCCCTATGCATTAAACCGCTTTAATCTATCCAGCAAGGCGGTTCTGTTGGCCACACCCAATGACCTGATGTGGCTATTCGAACGCTTTACCGAAATTGTGCAGGCACCGGCCTCAGTACGGGAACAGATGCAACACCAGGTAGAACAGCTGCTCGGTGATGACTGCTGGCAGGAGTACTCTGTTGGCGAGCAGGCTAAACACCTCGCCCACAGGCCCGCTATGATCGTGCATGATATTGAGGATATTGGGGTGCCCGTTTCACATGCTCGGGAAAATCAGGCCGCCTGGCCACAATCCAGGCTACTCGTTACACGCAAGTTGGGGCACCATCGGGTACTTCGACATCCTTCGGCGGTGAAACCCGTCATTCAATTTATCACTGAATAGCCTGCTAGAATGTAAAACATATGATCAAACTCTATGGTACTTCTACTTCCCGTGCATTCCGGCCCATGTGGCTGATGGAAGAAATCGGTCTGCAATACGAGCTGATATCAACCGACTTCAGGAAGGGTGAAACCCGCACCGATGCGTATCTGCAGATCAATCCCAATGGCAAGGTACCAACCCTGATTGATGGTGACCTGGT
>JAPHTU010000150.1 GCA_026196145.1 Gammaproteobacteria bacterium | reverse complement strand
TCAAATAACCGGCGAGCCTGTCGGGACATGGATGCATAGACGGTCTTGTCCATAATACGAAGCATTTCCAGAATGTCGTCGGCCTGCAGGAGCTGTTTGAACGGCAGGGTTTCAAGGTCACCCATCTGCAGCATGCTGTCACGCATTTCATCTGTTGGACGATGCAGTAATGCACCGTGCAGGATGGTTTTCAGGTTACGTAGCTCAATGTGACGAACCCAGTGCAGCAGGAAACGTCGTGCCAGTCCCTTGTGCGGACGCAGCAGGATCTTGAATTCGCAGAGAAAAGTTTCAAGCATTCGGCTTTCTGCATGATACTCATCGGCTTGCTGAGGATCATCAATCAGGCGAAGATCCTGGAAAATTCGTGCTGTATCAGTGGTGGGCCTGGCCGCAATTTGTTGAAACCATGCTGCCGGTTGCAGTCGATGACTCATCATTGATATGCGGGTACTCAGATAACTTTGGCTGGCAGCGGCTGGCATTAATCCGTGCTGTCCATAAACAGTCGAAAGGCGGCATCCAGTGCTTCGGTTTCGCGTTGCTCTGCAAGTTCACGCAGCTCTATCGAACGTTCATCATGCCGATTTCGATAGTCAGAGATGACCTGGTTGGCGTGTTGCACCGCCCTGCGCAATGATGATTCCCGAATCTCGGGAATACGTTGTTCGAAGCTGGCCTCCTGCTGATGGGTCAGATCAAGGGCCTCTTGCAATAATCGGTCACGATCATTGCGTGCTTCTTCAATGATGCGTTCGGCCTCATTTTCAGCATCCAGTAATACCTGAAAGTTTTGATCTTTGACCATACTTTTCCCCTGCCCCGTTTACACTACATTAGATCTACCACAGGAATCTTTGATTCAGTCGGAATAATTGCCAGTAATTTCCTGATAAGTATAGAAAATAATCCTATTTATAAAATGCCGCATGACCTGTATCAATAGCGCCCCTTAGACGGCCAGATATGACAAACTGAAGCTACAGACAGGTCTTTGGATTTGATTGGTATTACCTGATACCAGGTCTTATTCAACAACTGGCGCATTCTTGTCTGCCAGGCCCTGCAGATAGCTTGCCAGATTGTTCTGGTGTGCCTCTTCGAGGTTCAGATACTCAATGCCGATCAAATGTTCATCGCCATAGGTAGAGTTGTAAACCATCTTGCAGTTGGCATTACATGGCGGGTCAATTAAGGGCAGTACAATATCCAGTTCAAATTGATCACTTTCAACAGCGTCCTGAATACGCCCGAACAGGAATTCGGGACAGGAAACCTGCATCCCGGTGGAGGATATATTGTTGGCGGTCAGTTCAATGCCATCCAGACTGACCGGAATAAAGACCCGGTATCTGGGTGTTTCTCGTAATTCCATATTCATATGTTTTTATTATGGATACAGTCGTAATCATAGTGGAAATTAGCCCTGAATTGCCAGTCGCTATCTATCGAATCTGGCTTTTTATCTGCACGGGTAGCTGGCGACGTTAACCTGCTTCAATCAATTAGCTCAGGGTCGCATGGCGTAATGTATGCGTACGATTTCCTCTTTATCCATTTCTTCAAGTGCTGTATCGAGTTGAGCCAGGTTCTGGTCTATCTCGGGTAACAGCACATCTTCCAGAGCGCGGGCACGACGCGAGGTGCGTTGATACTCGTCACGCAATCTCTGCAGGTTGCTGGCCATCCCCGCAAGGGTGGCGGAAAGCGTGATGAGGTGGGCAAACAAACGGCGCGTTTCTTCTGCTTCGGGCGAAGCATTAATCGCCGGCTCATCGGCGACAGGCGGTATTTCCTCTAGTAGGACATCCTGAACAGGAAGACCCAATACCGAGCGGCTGTGTCGTTGCAATTCACCCCATGCCTGTGTGATGGGTGGATAGATTTCCAGGTCATTGGTTCCATGGCGGGAAACCGCCCGTTGCAGTGCCTGTATCGCCTGGTCGTAGGCATGTTGGAATTCCTGCTGTGCGGTTTCATATCGGCCAAGTTCCTGCATGGTCTCCGCTACCAGTACCAGGCGCTTTTCATCGAGAAAACGATAGCCCTCTTCCATGCCAAGGCGTTCCTCCTGGAGTTCCAGGTAGGCGCTGCGGGTGGGTGTAATATCCACCATGGCTTATTCTTCCGCTGGCTGATCGTGGTGCCCAAGGTGCTGTTCAATCTGGGCATCGCTGAGACGATGTAACTCATTTCTGGGCAGGTGCTTTAGGCCTTCCCAACCGACTGCCATGCTGTCTTCTACGGGTCTGGGTTCAGCATGGGCAATGATATTGCTCTCGAAATGGCTGCCAAACTCCAGAAATTGACGATCCACTTCGGTCAATCCGTCTTCGCCCACGACGCTGGCGAGAATGCGTGCCTGTTGGGCGCGGGCATAGGCGGCATAGAGCTGGGCAGCGAGGGCAGGATGGTCCCGGTGAGTCATCCCCTCGCCAATGCCATCCTTCATCAACCGGGACAGGCTTGGTAACACCTTGACCGGCGGGTATATGCCACGTCTGTGCAGGTCGCGATCGAGCACGATCTGACCCTCGGTGATATAGCCGGAGAGGTCCGGAATCGGGTGGCCGATATCGTCATTGGGCATGGTCAGAATCGGTAACTGGGTAAGCGTCCCGGGCATCCCCTTGATCCGGCCGGCACGTTCAAACAAGGTGGCGAGATCGGAGTACATATATCCGGGGTAGCCCTTGCGGCTGGGTACTTCGCCCCGGCTTGCCGAGACTTCACGCAATGCTTCACAATAGTTGGTCATATCCGTCAGGATGACCAACACATGCTTGCCTTCATGAAAGGCAAGATATTCTGCAGCCGTCAGCGCATAACGGGGTGTCAGCAGACGTTGCGCGCTGGAGTCACTGGCCAGGTTGAGAAACAGAACGCTGCGTTCCAGTGCACCGCTACGTTCCATTTCCCGTTGGAAGTATTCGGCGCTCTCGTGCGGTACACCAATGCCCGCAAAGACAATGGCAAACTCCTGGGCTTCCGCAGAGGGAAGACGGGCGTTGGCAGCTATCGACATGGCGATCTGGTCATGCGGTAGCCCACCGCCGGAAAACAGCGGCAATTTCTGTCCACGTACCAGACTGTTCATCAGGTCGATGGCACTTACTCCGGTTTCCAGAAAATCCTTGGGTGCTTCTCGTGCCACCGGCTTCATGGGCAGGCCATCGATACTCATGCTTTTCTCTGCGGCAATCGGGGGGCCGCCGTCGATTACCTCGCCTACACCGTTAAAGACCCGGTCCAGAATGCCATATCCCACGTTGAATTTGAGCGGCTCACCAAAAAAGCGCACGCGGGTACCGGCAAGCGCCAGGCCCGCCGTATCATCCAGCACCTCAATTACGATGGTGTCGTCGTCTACCGTGGCAACCCGGCCAAGACGTACAATACCGTCAGAGCCTTCCACTTCAACAGCCTCGTTATAGCCCACATCCAGGGTGCGGCGCAGAAAAAGTAACGGCCCCTCTACCCGGTTGGCAGCACCTTCAGCAGTTAGTCGTGCAAACATCGTCAGGCCTCCCCGGTTTGTTGGTTGCTGGTAACCAGCCCAACCATGGACTTGTCCAACTCATCGCTAAGCTCGGAAAACTCTTCCCACTGTCCCTCCGGAATTTCCTCACTCATGCGCATCAGCCGACGAAACACCGGTAGCTGGGCAATCGCCTCGGGCAACACACCATCCGCAACCACGCGTTCGGCCTGCTCGATAAACTCTCCTATGATGCGCATCATCACTGCCTGACGTGCCGGTGATGCACTACGGTCAATTTCCGAGAAGGCGGACTGCCTAAGGAAACCCTCGTTGAGCAATTCAGCACACATCAATATAAAGCGTTGTCGGGGTGGCATGGCGTCCTTGCCGATGATGCGCGCCATACGTTCCAGTCGCGCCTGTTCATCCAGCAATGTCAGGAAGCGGGTGCGCAGTTCCTCCCAGTGAGTGCAACCTTCTGCATGCCACCACCGTGCCAGCCGACCCGCATCGGTGCTGTAGGAATGCAGCGGGTGGATGGCCGGGTAAAAACGTGCATGGGCACGATGTGTATCCAGTGCCCAGAAGCTCCTGATGTAACGACGGGTATGGCTGGTGACCGGTTCCGAGAAATCACCGGAAGGTGGACTGACGGCACCCATCAGGGTCACGGAACCCGTCTCCCCTGCCAGCGTTCTTACCTTGGCGGCGCGTTCATAAAAATCAGCAAGACGGCTGCTCAGATAGGCGGGGTAGCCCCCTTCGCCGGGTAACTCACCCAGGCGACCGGAGACCTCGCGTAAAGCCTCGGCCCAGCGGCTGGTTGAGTCGGCCATCAGTGCCACGTCATAGCCCTGATCACGAAAATATTCGGCAACGGTAACACCGGTATAGATACTGGCTTCGCGGGCAGCTACCGGCATGTTTGACGTATTGGCGATGAGTACCGTGCGTTCCAGCAGCAGGCGCCCGGTGCGGGGGTCTTCCAGCTCAGCAAATTCCTCCAGCAGTCCCGCCAGTTCGTTGCCGCGTTCACCACAGCCGACATAGACGATAACATCTGCATTACACCACTTGGCCAGCGTTTCCAGCAGTACGGTCTTGCCGGTACCAAAGCCACCGGGAATTGCTGCCTTACCTCCCCTTGCGACCGGAAACAAACAGTCGATGACGCGTTGCCCGGTCAACATGGGTTCATCCGAGGGTAATCTCGCTGATACAGGACGTGGACGCCGTACCGGCCATTGATGACTCATGGTTACCGGGTGGCGCTTGTCGTCCTCATTACGTAGCTGGCATAAAGGCACATCGTCCCGGTACTCGCCCTCTGCTACCAGTTCCTCAACGACGCCACTGGTACCGGGTGGCACTAGGATCCGTTGTTCACGACCCCTGGCCGGTTTCACGCGACCGATAATAGCGCCGGGAGTTAGCGCATCTCCCTCGGCGACCTGTGGCATGAAATAGAAATCGGCAGCCACATGCTCAATAGCGCCAGGCTTAACCCAGGGGCCGTCGACACTGATATCGGCTATGGGACGTAACAGACCATCAAATGTTCCACCAAGGATGCCGGGACCCAGGCGTACCGAGAGCGGTTGTCCGCTGCCTTCGATCTGGATACCCGGACGAAGGCCGGTGGTGTCTTCATAGACCTGGATGACGATCTCTGACTCCTTGATTCGGATTACCTCACCGAGTAGTCCCTGCTCGCCTACCCGCACGGCCTCACGCATGACAAAAGCACCCTCAGGCCTTGCCCTTACGACCGGGCCGCTGACCCATTCAATAATCGCCTGACTCATTGTTCTTCGCCTGTGTTGAGTAAGGCCAGCATCCGGGCTTCAACACTTTTTGTATCCTTGAGTAGTCCTTGCAGACTCATGTCCAGCCGGGCGTTACTGCTACTAATCACCAGCCCTGCCTTGATAGCGGGAGCGACCTGCATATCTATCGTTGTATCTGCCGATCCCCTGGTAACCAGGTCACTAAAGTGGGTAAGTTCTTGCGGCGTACAATCGTCTGGGTGCTCTACTATCCAGTGCCCTTTCGGAAGTCTTTTTAGTGTCTCTTCGCCACACCTTTCCAGCCAGCCAAGACGGCCTTCGTTATCTGACCATTGTTTCATTAAAGCTTGTTCCAGTAGTTGCCAGCCTTGCTTGAGGAATGATTCAGCTTCGCGTTGTTCAACCGCCCGACGCTTGGTATGCAATTCTGCTTCGGCACTACGTATATGTGATATCGCACGGACACGTTCGCGTTCCACGGCCTGATGCAGATGCTGTCGGGCATCACGGTAAGCGGTGCGGATCATTTCATGCCTTGTATTGTTTGCCTGATCCAGCAATTGACTGCATTCACGATCCCGGTATTCCTCTACCAGGGTAATCAGTTTACGTTCCTGTTCTTCAACGCTCACTCGGCCATCCCCAGTTGACGTCGCAGACTATCGGCAATATCCACAGGTTCATGCAGACCACGCACGTCCGGGATCACCAGAACCAGAGGGGCCTCTGAGATCATGGCTTCATCCAGCATTGTATCCGGTAGCCTGTTCGCCACCTCTGCGGTGAGCAGTACCAGTTCACTGTCTTCAAGTGCGGCCCGAAAGACGGTTGCCTCCATGCCGGGTTCCGGTGTGTTTACCTCGGCGCCCCCCAGACGAAAGCCTGCGGCGCTGATACGGTCACCAATGAAGACGGGAGGTCGCATTACACAATTTTATCCAGAATCAGGACCGAGATAATGACACCATAGATGGCGATACCTTCGGCAAGACCAACAAAGATCAACAGGCGTCCGAACAACTCGGGTTTCTCCGTCAAGGCACCCATGGCAGCGCTACCAACAGCCCCAACGGCATAGGCAGCGCCAAGGGAGGAAAGCCCGGTAGCCAGGGCCGCTGCCATTAAACCCCATTGCCATACCTCGGGCGACAGCGCAGGCGCCCATGATGGATCGGCTGCGGCCATGGCATTTGGAAACCAGAGGAACATACTGCCCATCAGGGCAAGCACGCCGACGAATGCGGTGAGTAAGGATGAGATAATAAAACGTGTTTTCACGACAATTCCCCTTTCAGTACGTTGGGTGGTGATGCAATAGGACGAAACGGCCGCCCACTCCCGCGCATAAAGCGCATAAAGAACTCGAACAGTACCAGACGAGTCGTCTGGATTGAAACGACCAGGCCTTCCAGAATAATGACCAGCGCATTACCCAGTACGATAATGACAATGCCGCCAATGGTTGACTCGACACTTTGAGATAACGCGACCAGCGCTGACGACAGCCCGGCGTGGGCCAGTGCAAAGGCACCAACACGGGCGAATGAAACGGTGTTGACCAGCAATCGCAGCCCGTCCTCCAGTAACTTGCCCAGCGCCGTGAACAGTGCATACCAATGACCATCGGACCAGATATTGCCGATGACAAACCAGGCTGCACCAATCAGTGCAATGACGGCAAAATCGGCATGTGCCAGCCCGGCCAGGGCGCCCACGTAAAGCAATAACAGGCCACTGTGCTGCAATAACCAGGTACGCCATTCACCACTCCATAATGACTCCAGTCCATCCAGTAACTGGCCGAGCACTAACAATAATGCACCGAATAACAGCGGCACAGACAGGGTGAGCAACGGGTCATGCAAGGGGTGTAACAGCAGGGCCGGGATCAGGTCTTCGTAACTGAAGATGCTACCGAAAAGGAATCCGAACAGGGTGGCTGATATGCCAGCGGCTATCAGTAGCCCGGCGCCTTCCCAGTGGCGCTTTAACCAGAAACCGGCGGCTAACAACACCAGCCCCTGCCCCACGTCTGCAAACATGTAGCCAAACAACAATGGCACGATGACAGTCAGTAGTGGACTGGGGTCTGCCTCTGTAGCGGAAGGCGTGCCGAACGCGCGTACAAAGATCTCGAAGGGACGCGACCACCAGGGATTGCGCAATATTTGCGGTGGTTCCATACCCTCTGGCGGCGGAGGCGAATGGACCAGTGCGGGCACTCCCGCCTCGGACAGCACATCACCCAGTCGGTCCACGTCGTCTTCCGAAGTCCAGCCCGTGATCCAGACAAGATTGGTACCTGCCGGTTCCAGGGTACCTACCTGTTCAAGAAACCATTGCAGGCAAATGACATCACCCAGCACATCAGGCAGGCCATATTCTTCATGCAGGCGATCCAGCTGAATATAGCGTTCGTCAATATGTCGTTCGAGCCATTCGATCCGATTGCTCACCTGCGCCAGTGAATCTTCCGCACTACCGCTGAGCCCTGGCGGCCGAACATTGAGACGGCCATTAACTGCCTTGATCTCCCGGCGCAGGATCTGGGCATCATCACTACCGGACACGGCAAGGAAACAGATGTCATTCTCGTGTTCAACGTTAACAGAAAGCAGCGGAACGGTAGGTTTTAGTTCGGCATCGACAGGCAATATGGCACTCACTACCGATAGCACAGGCCCTGCATTGGCGGTCAGGCTGAAGTCAATATCGCTGTCCTTGATACTGTTCAGGAAATACTGACAATAAGCCAGCCGGGTCAGTTCTTCCTCCATGCCCTGTAGCTCGTCAATGAGCGGGTCTGCTGCGACACGCCAGCTCTCTATATATGTCAGCGCACGCTCCAGAATTATTCGTTGTGAATACGACGCCGACGCGTGACGCAAGATACCCCGGCTCCAGTAACGATGATAGCGTTTGGATAGCTGATGATACTCGTCCAGTCCGGCCGCCAGTTCACGAATACTGAACAGCTCCTCGTCATGCGGGCGTACTTCAATCTCTACTGCACCGGTGCGCCCGAGGTTGCCTATCGATTTTGAACATTCATCCTTTGGTGCCAGAACTTCGAACCAGTGAGTGGATGCGGGTCGAAGCAACGTCATGATGTTGCCCCTTGTTCGGGAAACAGCGCACGCCGCATGAGTTCAGCCCGTAACCGCTCCAGGCCAAGCGCCACCAGGCACAAATAGGCAAATGCCATAGCCGGTTGCAGAACCTGGCGACGAAAAAACAGGCGTAACCTGAGCTCAAGGTCCTGGCGCGATACCCATGCTTCCTCAACCGAAAGATGCGGAAACTGCGCATAGTGATGTTCCAGGGTTTGCTGTAACGATTTCATGCCAAGTAAATTCTGCCTGGATTCACGAGGCCAGCGAGACTGCCATGCGGTAATCCATGCCTGCTGTAAGTGCTGGTTTTCCAGCTCTTGATCCAACATACCCCGCAACAACAGTTCACTCACCTTGCCTTTGGGATCAAGGTCGTTGCGGCGCAGATAAGCCAGGGTGGGGAGTTCTGATAACGTTTCGAGCCACCGCATGGCAGGATGCCACTGCGGGTCGAACCAACGGGTGGTTTCCCTGATTGTTTCCGCCAGGTGACGCCGCAGATACTGCTCCATTTCACGGACATCGCTGGATGATGAAAGACCGGTGATCCATTGGGCCAGTGATGTACTGCGTGCCTCTTCAAGAAAGCTTGCCAGCTCCTTCAATGCACCAAGGTGTAGCCAGAGACTTTCATCGGGTAGTTCGGCATATCGGGCCTGTATCCTTGCCTGCAGGTAACCATAACGGTTACTCACGACGACCTCCCGACCATCTCATTCAATAATGATTCAACGGCTGCCTGTAATCGGTCATGCGCCTTCTCATCAAGTACCGATTCCCCGGATAGTGACGCCATCTCCTGTTGCAACTCTGCAAGCCTTCTGTTGATACTCAGGTCTGCCTTTGCATGGATGGTGCTGATGCGATCATCAGCCCGATTGGTAATACGCCGCGCCTGATTGCGCCCACTCTCAATAATATCTGCCGCCTGTTGACGACAATTCTCCACCTCCTCCTTGCTTTTACCTTCAGCCTGCAGGACTTTGTTAATTGCAGTGATAGAGGGGCTATCGGTCATGGTCGATAATTTGAGAGTATCTAGTCATCCAGAGACAAACATATATTACACCCTGTGCATACTAACTAAACTGACCAAGATCAGGACTTCTATTTATCCTTGGAAATCGGCGGACTCAATAACTATAAATACCCTTTCATCATACCCGTACCCTGCGAACTGAAAATGGTCTATCTAAAAGGTACTCTTAATTCCAGGTTGCCGCCCCATGCATCGAATTGACCGTCATCTATGCCATCGTAAAAAGTAGAGGCGGAAACCGTATATCTTTCCTGCTTTACTAGCGTAAATCCTAACTCTGTACGTGCCCGAAACCCGGTTTCACCCGTATTTGGAGTTGCCCCCACAAGGTTGGCGAAAGTATTTTTATTTTTAAAGGTTTGGATACCTTTTATTGTCACATAGGGAGAAAATATACTGCCGTCATCGAGATCCATCTGATAGTCAATTCTGGGGCCGAACTCCAGTTCACCAACCCTGGATTGAACCGAAGGAATCGAGACATTCAGGCTGTCTATATATGACTCGCTTTCATCTTCAAAATAGTTGAGACGGACTTCAGGTGTGATACGCCATGCGCCATGGCTAAAGTCACCGATCAGGGCGGCGGAAACAAGCCAACGCTCACTATCAAAGCTGTCTTCATAGGTATCAAATGGCGAGATATCATTATCCGATTCTCCCCAGGCCAGTCTCGCATCGAGATAAAAGTTATCGTTGAGATGTGCCGTAATGGAGGGACCGATCAGGAATCCGGTACCTGACAGTTCTCCTGTAATATCTTCATCCTGATCCAGCCAGTCGATCTGAATGCCCATACCAATAAGCACCTTGGGTGTCAGCAGATAGTCAAACCCAGCGTGAATGATAGCGAACTCGCCGTCAGCACTATTGGTGTCGTATTTCCCCATCTTTCCTTCAATCCACAAGTCATAGCGGTGCTTCATAGGGTCAAGAGAAGTATTTACTCGGTTATCCGGGTCGCTGGATGCATCGAGTAATGTGGTCGTTTTACGTGAAATCGCCCCCGTACTATTGCCCGCGTCATAAAAGTTATTACCTCTGTCTGCAAGGGAAGCAGTCTTTTCTATCCCGTGACCTGTACGCATTTGTGACTTAAGCAGGCTAAATGCAAATTCCCCGCCATTGGGCAGGATGTTCAGAGCAAACGGGATATTCTCATTATTGAAGTTGAGACCGGAACCTGAGACACCGCCAGTATTTGTATATCGGCCCGTTAAGCGTTCGATACGTCGTCCTGAATTGGGTGCATTCTGGGTAATCAGGGTTGCGCGTGTCTGGAGAAAATCACCGATTTGACGAAGTGTTTCGCCCAGGGCATCGACCACGGTAATGGTACATGTGATGTTTTGTCCGGATGCCAGGGTAATGCTTCCGGTTAAAGCCGTGGTATTGATCGTGCTGCCAGAGTTGGTACAGCTGGCATCCGTAATGCCGAATCCATCGGGCTTGGTAAAAGAGAACGCGTAAGTACCTGGTTTTATTTGTATGACGCCGGAGGTTCCTGAGCCACCAGCCGAGACCAGGTTGAATGTAAATTCAGGTTGTACAGATGTAAAAGAAAATTGTCCATCTGAAGCAGAGTTAACTTTTATTTCGACCTGGCCTGGCGGGATGACACTCACGGTGACGGTAAAGGATGCCTGTGTTTTATTTCCTGACGCATCGGTTGCTTCATGGGTTACTACGGTTGCCCCAATTGGAAATGTTGCACCGGAAGCGAGTCCGGCAAATAACGCGACAGCAACACCAGGCTGGTTATCTGTAGCTGTAGGTGTCGCGTAAGTGACTACTGCACCTGTTTGCCCAAAGTTGATGGCGACATTGATATTTGATGGCACGGTCACAAATGTGGGCGCCTCGTTATCGGATACCGTTACCGTGAATGAATGATCAAAGGTATTGCCTGCGGCATCGGTTGCCCGGAAGGTATTGGTGGTTACACCAACCGGGAAGGCACTACCGGAGGCCAGGCCTGCTGTTTGTGATACGGAAGTTACGGCAATATTGTCATTAAATGTGGGATTGGTGTAAGTCACCGTGGCAGTCGCCAGGCCAGGGGCTGTATTGGCTGTCAGATTACCGGGGGTGGTATTGAGTGTTGGCGCCTCGTTATCAGACACCGTCACAGTGAACGAATGATCAAAGGTATTGCCTGCGGCATCAGCGGCCTGGAAGGTGTTGGTTGTCACGCCGACTGGGAAGGCACTACCGGATGCAAGACCGGCGGTCTGTGTTACGGAAGTCACGCCAATATTGTCGTTAAATGTGGGATTGGTATAAGTCACCGTGGCAGTTGCCACGCCGGGATCGGTGTTGGCAATCAGGTTGCCAGGCGTTGTAGCTAGTGTGGGTGGGGTGGTATCAAAAATTACGCCACCTGGAAGCGAACCGCAGCCAGTAGCATCAAAAGTACCGCCTCCATCATAAGGATCAAAGGTCGCTGAAGTTGCCTCAACTGCACCCCCGACTAATGGTGTACTAAGACCCGCACCATCCGTCGTACTCTCTAGAATCTGAAAACGGAATGGCCTTTTAGTTGGAGCAACGACTGTGTCAGCAGACCTGTTAGTATCGCCTACTGTTATAGGAATTGTAGAGGGGCCAAATGTACCAAATGAAGAGATGAATGATAATCCGTTACTGGCAATAATATTATTGTCTGCATCCAATAATCTAACCAGAAACCGATCTTCATCAGCTGCTGGATCGGGATCGCTAATGTCATCGGTATCAGTCGTGACAGAGAAAGAATAATTAATGGTGGCAGTGTTGCAGTTGGCACCCGATGCACCGGTAGCATTGATCGAAGCGCTGTTGATTGCATACGCCGGCTGGCTGCCTACTAAGAACAGGGCGACTACCAGGATGATTACCTCAAAAGGTGCTACACGTAAGTGTCTCAGCAGGTTATTCATCATAGGTAGCCTTCTGACTTATTTAAGAATAAGAATCGTTCAATCTACAGGAACCAGCTCATACATACAAGACCGCATATTTCATGCGGTATTTCTGCATATGTGCCGAGGTAATCTTTCCCCGGTATTGCGGATAATCATAGTAACTTAAGCTATCAATATGAACGCTTGAGTCTGATGAAACGAACTGTCTTCTTAAGAAGTTATCAAAACCTTGGGCCGATAGCGCGCTCATAGGCTTGAAGGCCACCCTT
>JAPHTU010000223.1 GCA_026196145.1 Gammaproteobacteria bacterium | reverse complement strand
CGGCAGTATCAATATTGCCAGTCCGATCAAGATGCGGGTCGTCAGGGTAGGCAAGGGGGCCGTGCTATCGACCATACTCGATATGCTGGATCAGGCCACGGCGGAAAAACCGGCCATATCAAGATTTGCCGACCGGGTCGCCTCGCGTTTCGTGGTCACTATTCTGGCGTTGGCTGCAATCGTGGCGGCCTACTGGTGGTTTCAGGGAGATCCTGAATGGATCGCGATTACCGTATCCGTGCTGGTGGTCACCTGTCCGTGTGCACTGTCGCTGGCAACACCGGTTGCCATGAGTGCAGCGACTGGTCGATTAACACAGCTTGGCCTGCTGACCATGAAGGGGCACAGTATTGAAACACTGGCGCAGGTTGATCATTTTGTGTTTGATAAAACCGGCACGCTAACCGAGGGACGCATGCAGTTGGCCGAGGTTGAGCAACTGCACGACGAATACGATGAGGAACATATTCTTAAAATAGCCGCCGCGCTTGAGTTTGGTTCCGAGCACCCGATTGCGAAGGCAATTATTCAGGCCGCAGACGACGGAGAAATTGTAGCCGATGAGGTAACGAACCAGTCTGGTCGTGGGGTTGTTGGCAAGATAGGCGGGCAATCATGGTATCTGGGGAGTCATGCATTTATCTCAGCACTTTCTACAGACCATAAGGTGACGCAGAATGATCGAGCATCTGCAATCTGGCTGGCGAATGACCAGGCAGCAGTCGCCTGTTTGTCATTTGATGATCGACCTCGTGTGGGTGCACGTCCATTAATGCAGGCACTGCAATCACAGCAATGTGAGGTCTCAATTATCAGTGGTGATAATGAAAAGGCGGTGCAGTCGATCGCAAATGACCTTGGCGTAGCACATTACAGATCAGGAGCACTGCCTGATGATAAATTAAGATATATCAATGAGTTGCAGGATAAAGGCAAAATTGTCGCGATGATTGGCGATGGCGTGAATGATGCGCCGGTATTGGCCAAGGCGCAGGTCTCCATTGCCATGGGGGGCGGCACGCAACTGGCATCAGTTAGCGCAGATATGATGCTATTGTCAGATCGGCTGGAACATTTGATCGACGCACAGGTGGTTGCCAGGAGAACTATGCGTATCGTGAAGCAGAATATAAGCTGGGCACTGCTCTATAATCTTAGTGCGATCCCGGCGGCGGCCATGGGATATATTCCCCCGTGGCTGGCCGCAATTGGCATGAGCGCCAGTTCGTTGATTGTTGTTGGTAATTCCCTGCGTATACTGAGATAGCCTGTATAGCTTTTCCGGCCTTGAAATCCTGGCGATTATCACTTCGCCCGGGAAGTATTCAGTCCGGGAAGTTTGCTTCCCTTTCGCTATACGTGCCCGTTTTTTTGATTTAAGTCAATAAACTGGCAGTGATAGCCATTGCTTGGCGTGAGATACATTCAATATCGATTTCTATTGATATAAGTCAAGGCAAATACAGGCCTACAGGAATAGCCTCTGCGCCGTATTCTAAATCAAGGTTTACAAACTTTTTTATTGCTGCAGGAGTGAAGAGTCTATGAGTGTGAAACAAAAAACCAAGTACGGGGTGGCATTGCTCACTGCGTGTATGGCGCTAGCTGCGCCGGCGGGAGATGCATTTGCCAAGAAGAAGGCATTCGAGCCGCTGAATGCGGAAGAATTTGAAGAGGCAAAAAGCATGTACTTCCAGCGTTGCGCCGGTTGTCATGGTGTTTTGCGTAAAGGTGCGACAGGCAAAAGCCTTGAGCCACAACCAAACAAGAAGAAAAAGACCAAGGGTACTCTCAAGTTAGGTACCAAACGTCTTGCCAAAATCATCAAGTTGGGTACCGAAGGCGGTATGAACAACTTCAATGATATCTTCAATGACAAACAGATTGACCTGTTAGCTCGCTACATCCAGATGGAGCCACCAATTCCACCGGAAATGGATCTGGCCCTGATGAAAAAGCGTTGGAAAACTTTTGTTGAGAAGAAAGACTATCCAACCAAGCCTCTGCATGGTCGTAACTGGCAGAACTTCTTCCTCGTTATCGAGCGTGATGTCGGTAAGGTTGCTGTCATCGACGGCGACAAGAAAGAAGTTGTTGCCCACGTTGCTACCGGTTATGCGGTACACGTACTGAAGACCGTTGAGCATCACGACACCCTGAAGGCCAAGGATGCCGGTCGTTTCTGGTATACCCAGGGCCGTGACGGCAAGCTGACCAAGATCGACCTGTGGCAGACGCCTGACAAGATGAAGGTTGCCGAAGTACAGATCGCTTTTGACGCACGTGACGTTGCCGTATCCGGTGATGGTAAATACGTCGTTGGTGGTGGTTACTGGCCTCCTCATTTCGTGATTGCCGATGCCGATACCATGGAGCCACTGAAAGTGGTTTCTGCACGTGGTGTGAACGTTGACGGTGAGTACGTGAACGAGTCTCGTGTTGCTGCGATATATGACACACCAATGGCACCTAGCTGGCTGGTTTCCATGAAGGAACTGGGTCAGATGTGGCAGGTAGATTACAGTGATATTGATAACCTGCAGATCACCAAGATGGACACTGCCAAGTTCCTGCATGACGGTTTCTACGATCCAACTGGTCGTTATTTCCAGATTGCGGCAAACGCCTCCAACAAGATGGTCGTGGTTGATACCAAGGATCGCAAGCTGGAAGCGATGATCGATACCGACAAGAAGCCTCACCCAGGACCAGGTGCAAACTGGATTGATCCAAAGTGTGGCCCTGTAGGTGGTACGACTCACCTGGGTGTTGGTAAAGTCACCGTTTGGGGCAACGATCCTAAAGGCCATAAGGACAACGCCTGGAAGATCTGCTACGAAGTTGAAACTGACGGTGCCGGCGT
>JAPHTU010000357.1 GCA_026196145.1 Gammaproteobacteria bacterium | reverse complement strand
TAATCATCTCACTATGACGATGAACAATATGCAAAAAATTATATCAAGATAGGGTGATAGCTAAGGTGTTTTCACACAGTCTGGGGTGAAAGGTAGCATTATTGCCTCAGGTCTGCACCTGTTGGATCTTATAGGTCTGTTTTCGAGGGTAAGCAAAGGAATAAGATTGGTAATTGACGAGTTCATTGATTTAAGACTTCATGGGCCTTTGAAGCCACGTCATCACTAACTAAACAGGCAATAGCTTCTACCAGGCTAGCGGGTGATCTTTTGTTGGTAAGTTCAGTAACCAGGTTTCTGATCATTTCTCGTCTATCCGGATCCGGCAAAGACAGGATATTTTCCAGGATTTGCTTTATTTCTTCGTCCTCGCATGCGGCACGTATCATATCGATAAAGCTATCGATTTCTCCTACGGTTCGTTCCGTCATGATGGGCTGTTAACCATGTATCAAGTATCCAGTTTTTCTATAAAAGGCATCTTGTGGTAATTATTAGAATGCGGTCTTGTGGGCGTGTGTTGACACTTTAACAGCCGGGCCGGCACCAGCATAAACTATAGGTGGGCCGGGATAGATGTTGCGAGTTGTCTAGCAGGGGATACCGGCCGTTATCATGAAACTTTTTGATAGTTCACCTCGTCCTGCCCTGTCGATGATCTGTTCCGCTGTGTTGGTGATTTCTGACAGGGGCCCATTGAAAACGACCATGCCCAGCTGAAGGGTGGCAGGGACGTCGGCGACGGGGTTCTGGGTGTTCGGGTGTTCAGGGGACAGGAACATCATGCGGATTTCACAGACGTCTTCCGGGATATTTTCACAGCCACCACCCGGTGAGACAAACGCAAAAAATTCTTCCGGGTTATGCAGGGGGATGCTTTCTTCTCTAAATTCCTCTTCGCCGTTTTTTGCGCTGAATTCAACAGTTAGTATTGGTTTCATGACTTCACCCCGTTTGTTGTCCTATAAATAATCGTAGTGGATTCAGGGCTGGTTGGCTATAGAGACAAGTGAATAGGCCGCTATTTAGGGCGACATCCTATTCAGGGTCATAAGCCAGGTTCGGGCTCAGCCATCTCTCCATTACTTCGAGTTCAAATCCCTTACGTCGGGCGTAGTCTTCAACCTGGTCCTTGTTGATCTTGCCTACCGCAAAGTAGCGCGAGTCCGGGTGTGAAAAATACAGTCCACTGACGGCTGCAGTCGGTACCATGGCCTTGCTTTCGGTCAGCCAGATACCGGTGTTATTTTCGGCGTCCAGCAGCTCCCAGAGTAAATCCTTTTCGGTGTGATCGGGACCTGCGGGATAACCGATGGCAGGTCGGATACCGGCGTAGGCTTCATTAATCAACTCGTCATTACTGAGGTCTTCATCGGTTGCGTAGCCCCAGAATTCCTTGCGTACCTTTTCATGCAACATCTCGGTCATGGCCTCGGCCAGGCGATCGGCCAGCGCCTTTAGCATGAGGGAATTGTAGTCGTCGTGATCTTTTTCAAACTCGGCGATCTTGTCGTCGATGCCAATGCCAGCGGTTGCAGCAAAGCCACCGATATAATCGGCTTTGCCGGAGTCTTTCGGTGCAATGAAGTCGGCCAGGCATTCGTTGACCTTGCCTTCCGGTTGCTTGCTTTGCTTGCGCAGGAAGTGGAAGCTGGTTTGAACATTAGCGCGTGAATCATCCGAGAAGACCTCAACATCATCGTCCGTGGCATTGGCTGGGAACAGGCCAATCACGGCTTTAGCCGTCAACCATTTCTCGGCAACAATCTTCTCCAGCATGTCCTGGGCATCCTGGTAAAGCTTACGTGCCTCTTCGCCTTTTTCAACGTCATCCAGGATCTTTGGAAATTTCATGCGCAGCTGCCATGAGTGGAAGAAGAAGGTCCAGTCGATATAGGGGATGATGTCGGTCAGCGGAATATCATCCAGCACCTTGATGCCGGTTATATTGGGTTTGGGGGGTGTGTAATTATCCCAGTCGATTCTGATGCTGTTGGCGCGCGCATCAGTAACCGGAATCAGGCTTTTGGCTTCGTTCTTGCCGGCGCGACGCTCACGGATGCGGTCATATTCCTCTGACAACTCTTGCAGGAAGCCGGGTTTCTGCTCTTCAGACAACAAGGTGGATGCAACACCAACCGCACGTGACGCATCGGCAACATACACGGCGCCATGCTCATATTGCGGTTCAATCTTTACCGCCGTATGTGCCTTGGAAGTGGTTGCGCCGCCGATCATTAGCGGGATGGTAAAACCCTGGCGCTTCATTTCCTTTGCGACATGCACCATTTCATCGAGTGATGGCGTGATGAGGCCGGACAGGCCGATCATGTCGACATTCTCATCGCGAGCGGTCTGCAGGATCTTTTCTGCAGGCACCATGACACCAATATCAATCACTTCGTAGTTATTACACTGCAACACCACGCCAACGATATTTTTGCCGATGTCGTGTACATCACCCTTGACTGTGGCCATCAGGATCTTGCCCTGCGTCTGTACCGCGCAGTCGGCCTTTTCCGCTTCAAGGTATGGCTCCAGCCAGGCCACGGATTTTTTCATGACGCGCGCAGATTTCACCACCTGTGGCAGGAACATCTTGCCGGAGCCAAACAGATCGCCGACGACATTCATGCCGTCCATTAACGGGCCTTCGATGACCAGTATCGGGCGGCCCAGTTTTTCCAGCGCTTCCTTGGTGTCATCGTCAATGAATTCGGTAATGCCCTTGACCAGTGAATGCTCCAGGCGTTTCTCAACTGGCCATGAGCGCCATTCCTGATCCTCCTTTTTCTCTGCATGCGCCTCACCGGCATATTTGGGTGCCAGATCAACCAGTCGCTCGCCGGCTTCCGGATCCTTGTTCAGGACAACGTCTTCGACGGTATCACGCAGATCCTCCGGCAGGTCATCGTAAACAGCCAACTGTGCCGCGTTGACAATACCCATATCCATGCCGGCATTGATAGCGTGATACAGGAATACGGCATGAATGGCCTCGCGCACCGGGTTATTACCACGAAAGGAAAACGACACATTGGATACGCCACCAGAGACCATGGCATGCGGCAGGGTGTTCTTGATGTCGCGGGTGGCTTCAATGAAGTCCACGCCGTAGTTGTTGTGTTCCTCGATGCCAGTGGCGACGGCAAAGATATTGGGGTCGAAGATAATATCCTCGGGTGGAAAGCCGATTTCATCGACCAGTATCCGGTAGGCACGGGTACATATCTCAACCTTGCGCGCCTGCGTGTCCGCCTGGCCAACTTCGTCGAAGGCCATAACGATAGCGGCTGCACCGTATTGTCGACATAGCTTTGCCTGTTCGCGGAATTTTTCCTCGCCTTCCTTCATGGAGATGGAATTCACGATTGGTTTGCCTTGTACACACTTCAGGCCGGCCTCGATGATTTCCCACTTGGAGGAATCGATCATGTACGGGACCTTGCTGATATCTGGTTCCGATGCGCACAGATTGAGGAAGCGCTTCATTGCGGCCTCGCCATCCAGCATGCCTTCATCCATGTTGAAATCGACCACCTGTGCACCGTTTTCAACCTGCTCGCGGCAGATGTCCAACGCCTCCTCATATTCCTCGTTGAGGATGAGACGCTTGAACTTGGCGGATCCGGTAACATTGGCGCGCTCGCCAACGTTTACAAACAGGGAGTCCTTGCCGATATTCAGTGGTTCGAGACCCGACAGGCGACACTCGGGCGGTATTTCCGGCTTCTTGCGCGGCTTCTTGCCTTTAACTGCCTCGGCAATGGCCTTGATGTGAACAGGCGTGGTGCCACAGCAACCGCCAATAATATTCAGGAAGCCGCTATCGGCCCACTCACTCAGATAGTCGGCCATATGCGCAGCGTCAAGGTCATATTCACCAAACTCATTTGGCAGGCCGGCATTGGGGTGTGCATTAACGTGGCACTCGGCAACGCGTGACATCTCTTCAACATACTGCCGCAACATATCCGGTCCGAGTGCACAGTTAAGGCCTATCGAAATAGGGTTGGCATGACGCAGGCTGTTATAAAAGGCCTCAGTCGTCTGGCCGGACAGCGTGCGGCCGGAGGCATCGGTGATGGTGCCAGAAATCATGATCGGCAGACGAATGTTATTGGTATCGAGATATTGCTGGATGGCGACCAGTGCAGCCTTGGCATTGAGCGTATCGAAGATGGTCTCCACCAGCAGGATATCGGCACCGCCTTTTACCAGTGCGTCGGTGGCCTCGGTATATTGTTCCACCAGGTCATCAAAGGTGATGTTACGAAAGCCGGGGTCGTTGACGTCGGGTGAAATGGACAGGGTGCGACTGGTCGGGCCGAGCACGGCGGCGACAAAGCGGGGCTTGTCTTCGGTGCTGTATTTGTCTGCTATCTTACGCGCCAGCCTGGTGGCTTCGTGGTTGAGCTCCCAGACCAGGTCTTCCATGTCATAGTCAGACATGGAAACGCGGGTGCCATTGAAGGTATTGGTTTCAATGATATCGGCACCGGCCTCAAGATATTGTTCATGGATGCCCTGAATGATGTGCGGCTGGGTCAATGTCAGCAGGTCGTTATTGCCTTTGACATCGGTGTGCCAATCGGCAAAACGTTCGCCACGGTAATCGGCTTCCTCCAGCTTGTGTTTCTGGATCATGGTGCCCATGGCACCGTCCAGTATCAGGATGCGCTCGCTTAATAGTTTTTCCAGTTGTTCGGTCTTGTCAGTCATAATTTATTTCTTCAGGTTACGTATCACGCTGGGCGTGATATCTACAAAGTCTTTAAGTTCGATATTGTCGGCATCGATTGATCTGACTGCAGCATATACAGTTCGTTGTACGCCATGCTTGCCCAGTGAGCGGCTTGACAAGGTCTTTGCCTGGGCGTGGTTTCGCAATACCCAGTCAGGTAGCACGGCGATGCCGCGTTGGCTGTCGACATGCTGGATCATCATGTCAGTGAGTTCCGAGGTTCGTCGGTTATTGATCTGCAGGCCCGCGGGTTGCAGAAAATGTTTAAACACATCCAGGCGTTCAACATCAACGGGGTAGGTGATCAGGGTTTCATTGGCTATATCCTTAGGCTGGATAACCTTCTTGCCGGCGAGGCGGTGTTGCGGGGATAGCAGCAAGCGGGCCTCGTATTGGAATAGCTCGATGAATCTCAGGTTATCGGATTCAACCGGATCGGAGGTGATGACCACGTCGATGTCGCCCTGCGCCAGTAGTGGCAGGGCATCAAATATCATCTGCGCATCGACGTCCAGTTCCGGCCAGTGTTTGCGCACATGGTTGAGTGCAGGGAGCAACCAGTCAAAACAACTATGGCACTCGATGGCGACATGAAAGCGCGCTGCATGGTTGCTGGTTTGTGTTAGCGCGCTCTCGGTCTCATCAATGCGCGGCAGGATGTCGTTGGCCAGATCCAGTAACTTGCGACCGGTATCGGTCAACACCATCGGGCGGGTGTTACGGGTAAACAGCGCCACCTCGTAATGGGCCTCAAGCTGCTTGAGCTGATGCGACAGTGCTGATTGTGTCAGTGAAATCATCTGTGCAGCCGCCGCCAGCGAGCCGGTTTCTTCAATGGCGCGCAGGGTACGTAGATGGCGGAGTTCAAGAATCGATTGCACAGTATGAAAATAATTCAAGTTAATATTGGTTGTATTCTATTTCATTCATACTAGAATGCCCAGCACTAAACAGGTGCCCTGACGTCAATCGGATGGATGGGTTAAACGGGAAACCGGTGGTGATCGATGCAGTGCATCATCCATTCCGGTGCTGCCCCCGCAACGGTAAGTACGTGGTTGCTATTCATTGCCACTGTGCCTCGGCATGGGAAGGTAATAGCGTAGGCCAAAACGTATGAGCCCGGATACCGGCCTGGAATGTATTGGATATTGAACTACGGCGGGTGGTTCAGACCGGAAAGACCGTTCGCTATTTTTTGAATATCGACGCTATGCCGTTCTGTGCCCTCAATGATGGTATTGAGGAATGAAAATGAAAAAAGAGTTATTGCTCGGTGCGCTGCTGGTACATGCGCCACTGACATCAGCAAAGGAACCGCTGGAAATTAAAATCACCAGCGGTATCCGCTCGGAACAGGCTGAAATCAATACGCCTAAACAGATTACGGTGATTAGTCAGCAGGACATCGTAGCATCCGGCGCCACTACCGTTACCGATGTGCTGCGCGGGCGTGCCGGGCTACAGGTTACGGATTTGCGTGGCGATGGTTCCAGCTCCACAATTAGTGTGCGCGGTTTTGCGCAAACGGCCAATGCCAATGTATTGGTTTTGGTCGATGGACGCAGGTTAAATCATTCTGATACACGTAATCCTGATATCGGCCATATTTCGCTGAACGATGTGGAACGTATAGAGGTCACGCAGGGCAGCGCCGGAGTGCTGTACGGGAACCAGGCGGTTGGTGGTGTTATCAATATCATTACGCGTAAACCGGCAGACCAGCAAATCAGGGTTGCTTTTGACGCTGGTAGCTATGATCGTCTAGCCGGCCGCTTTAATGTCAGTGATCGACTGGACAATGGTTTTGCCTATCGTATTGCAGCCGAGGCTTTGCAATCCGATGGCTATCGAGACCATAGCTCACGTGATTTTCGTAATTTGAGCGGTTACCTGTCTTATTCGCATGAATCCGGGGAGGTGTTTGCCGACCTGCAGAGAGTTGAAGACGACCTGGAACTGCCCGGTGCACTTGTGCAGACGGAGTACGATGCCGACCGTCGTCAGGTTAATGCCGGGTTCGCAGATGATTTTTCGGACTCCAGTACCAGTGTATTTCGTCTGGGGATAGACCAGGAGCTGAATGCCAGCTGGTCGTTTGAAGGGGAAATTACCCAGCGCGATACCGATGAAAAACTCACGCAGAGCTTTCGTAACAATCCCAGCCCGGCTGGGGGCGAAACAAAACGGGATCACGTCAGTATTAACCCGCGCCTGATTGGCAATTTTCAAATGGCTCATGGACGGGCAAAAGTTACTATTGGTATCGATGCAGAGGATACTGATTTTGATTTATTCGTGCCGTTTAGCTTCTTTGGGTTTCCCGGCGCTATCGATCGTTCAAATGATCAGCAAACAGACGCTGTCTATGCGCAGGCGGTCATCCCGCTTTCTGAGCAACTACAGGTTACCTTTGGTGCTCGTCAGGCGAATGTTGATAACCAGATGGTTGATGCGACCAGTTTTCCTGCCGGGATTGATGTGGATGATGATGTGCTTGTTGGAACACTGGGTCTGAATTATCGACATGACTCAGACTGGCGCCTTTATGCGCGACTGGATGAAAACTTTCGTTTCGCCAAAGTAGATGAACTGACTCTGGCCCCTGCAGGTACCATACTGGATACCCAGACCGGTCTTTCATATGACGTGGGTATGGAATGGTCTAAACAGGATCAGTTTTTTAACCTGGGTCTGTACCGGCTCGAACTGGAGGATGAGATATATTTTGACCCGACCGTCGGCCTGTTTGGTGCTAATACCAATCTGGATGATACCTTGCGCTATGGTCTGGTGGCCAGCGGTGGACTGGCGCTGAATGACAAGGTCGGCGTGTCGGCAGACTATACGTATACACATGCTAAATTTGAATCTGGCGGACTGGATGGGCAATACATTTCAGGTGTCGCACCGCACCTTGCGACAATAAGGATGAACGTCAGTCCGAACGAATTCTGGGATTGGCAGGCTGAGTTACAAATGGTGAGTAGTAAGTACGCACAGGGCGACAACCTGAATGTTAAAGAAAAGGCGCCAGGCTACGGTATACTGAATCTATCGGCTCGTTACCAAGTTAAACAATGGGAGCTTGCCTTCAGGATGAACAACGTGACGGATAAACAGTATGCAGAATTTATTGCCGATGGTTTCACTCGTTCCTACCAGCCATCTCCTGAACGTAATATCCTTATAACTACCGGTTATCGTTTTCATTAGGGCTAAATGGGTAATCGAATTACAAAAGTTTATACCCGCACCGGTGACGATGGCTCAACTGGTATGGCCGATGGATCGCGTGTGAGTAAGAATAGTACGCTGATCACCGCAATCGGTGAGGTGGATGAGCTGAATGCGCTGATCGGGGTGTTGAGGGCTGAAAGTTTGCCGCAAGCGTTCGATACTGCCTTGTTAAATATTCAGAATGAACTGTTCACACTAGGCGGTGAACTGGCGATGCCCTCATACCAGGTAATTAACGAACAATATATCAATAACCTGGAGCAGCAAATCGATGAATGGAATGCTGAGCTTGAGCCTTTGAAGGAATTTATTCTGCCCGCAGGCAATCGTGCGATTGCATTGTGTCATCAGGCAAGAACCGTATGCCGACGCGCTGAACGATCGCTGGTTGTACTGGGGCATGAAAATGCCATTCGAGGTGAATTGATTCAATATATGAATAGGTTATCTGACTACCTGTTTGTGGCAGCGCGGGCACTTGCGCATCAGGATGGTATTGCCGAGGTTTATTGGGATAAGAGTCACTCGGTATGATTTATATGCCCGGGTTTTAGCTGCTGGTCTTTTCTTTCGATAACCTGTATTTCTTTGTGTGGAATCGGGATGGCAATATCGGCGGCTTGTAAAGCGGCATAAATATTGGCATTGGCGCGGTAACGAGCTTCAAAGTAATGGCTGGTTGGTGACCAGAAGCGTACACCGATCCTGATGCCGCTATCGGTAAAGTCTTCTATACCTACTAATGGCGTTCTCGCCTTGCTGATGTCATCCATTTTTTCCAGCGCCTGTTTTATTGCTGATATAGCGACATCAGGGTCGCTGTCGTAGGAGATACCAACTGTTTCTTCCGCCAGGGTGTCGGCATGAGAGTTATGCAGTATCTCTCCAACGATATGTTTGTTGGGAATATTAATCTCGACATTGTCTTCATCGGTTAGCAGTGTGTAGGCCAGGTGGACCTCCTTTACCAGACCGGTCACGCCCTTAACATGAATGGTGTCACCAACCACGAACGGGCGGGCAACAATGATGTTTAAACCTGCTCCGTAGTTGGACAATAGGCCTTGTACGGCCAGACCGGCGCCAAGAGACAAGGCGCCAATGGCGGCAACAAATGGTGTGACGCTGATACCGACCTTGCCCAGTGCGATGATCGCCACCATGACAATAATCGTGATTTTTGTTGCGCTGGCAATAAAGCGGCTGAGCGTAATATCCAGGTTTTTCCGCTCGCAGAGATTGAATACCAGCGTGCTGACTTTACGGGCAACCAGTATGCCCAGTATCAGGATGATAATGGCACCAAATATCTGGAAGCTGTAGTTGATGAAGAACTCGGTTATCAGTTGATAAATGGCCTGGACCTGCTGAATTTCCTGTTCCATGGGTTACCTGCTATATATGGGGTGCTGTTGCCTGCCAATATTACATGAAGCACATCTAATGTGGAGACTATGGGCGAGATGCATGATAGTGATTGACTCTGCTAATAAATTGCTCAATGTCCTGCGTGTCCTGCAAGCGGGTTTCATTGGCGACAGGCAGGCCGGGCAGGGCCTTTATAATGGTCGCTGCGAACATACCTGTACCTTCTGTATTTAATAATTGATTATTTTGGTCAAAGGTTTTGGTGTTATTGATACCACAGCTTGGTGAGTGCGCCTTGAAGATATAGCCGCAAATCCTGTTGAGCTGTAGTGCGGTTGATTTGGCGAGTTGTACCAGCTCGGTGGTGACGTCAAATTCGGGGTCGTCGGCCCGGCGGACGCGAATCCCCTGGTCGGTTTTGACAAGCTGGATGGGGGTGCGTGGTGCACCCAGGCCGATCTCCATTTCAGGGCAAACCGGTATCAGGTCGAAAATCGTTTCAAGTCGCTTGACAATATGCTGCTCATAACAGTGCCCACCATCGTATCGGACCGACTTTCCAAGCAGGCAGCTACTAATGGCAACGGGGATTTTTTGGTGAGAATCAGGCATGGGCGAATCAAATTTCCGTCGTGGGAATGATAGCAATAAACAGGCGGTCATGGGTGACAGGCAATGACTGTGAACCGGCAGCCGATAGCGTATAATCCAGGGATCAACCTGTCTGGAGAGTGACAATGAATTTAAGATTTGGCGCAATTATGACCCTGATTCTCAGCGCTGTGGCAATACGCCTTGCCATGTCCGGCATTCCCAATGTTTCCCCGATCACGGCGCTCGCACTGTTTTCAGGCGCCTATCTGGCAGATCGAAAGTTGGCCATGCTGGTGCCGGTGGTGGCCATGCTGCTGGGTGACCTGGTGCTGGGCCTGCACAATATAATGTTTTTTACCTATGGCGCCTTTATCCTGATTGCACTGGTTGGCATCTTTATCTCCAGTCGATTGTGCGGGCATATTGTGATTGCCGCCTCGCTGGGCTCGTCTGTGTTGTTTTTCCTGGTGACCAATTTCGGTGTATGGATGGTGAGCGGATTTTACCCGATGACCCCTGAGGGACTGCTGACGTGCTATACCGCCGCCATTCCTTTCTTTCAGATGACCCTGATGGGCGACCTGTTCTTTGTCGGCATACTCTTTGGCCTGTTCATGATGCTGGAACATTTCCTGCCAGCTATCCGCAGACCGGCAAGCCAAAGTATGTAAACAATATGACGTACTACCTTCAGTTGCTGCTGGCCGGCCTGACTTTGCTTATGCCAACAGCGCTATTATCTGATCCACAACAGGAGATTGCTGACCTGGTCGCCAGGGCCAAGGTAGGTGATGCGACGGCCCAGTTCTCTCTGGGTACGGCCTATGACAGCGGACACGGGGTCGAGAAAGATATGCTAACGGCGGCGTTGTGGTATGAGAAGGCCGCCAAGCAGGGTAATGTTGATGCGCAGTTTAACCTGGCGGTTTTGTATGATGAGGGCGAGGGTGTCAGGCAGGATTACCGCCAATCGATATACTGGTACGAACGTGCCGCTGACAAGGGCATGCCTGAAGCCAATAATAACCTGGGGCTGATGTATGTGAATGGCCATGGTGTGGAACAGGACTACGCCAGGGCATTCACCCATTTCAAAAAATCGGCACAAAAGCAGTTTGCTGACGCTCAGTATAATCTTGGCTTGTTATACCAGTCCGGTCTTGGTACCAGGCAGGATTTGCTGCAGGCTTTTAAGCTGTTTGCGCGCGCCATGGCAACACACCCGGGGGCGGCCGAGGCCTACCATGCATTATTTGATCAGCTGACTCCGCAGCAGAGAAAAATGGCCCTGTCCGGCTTGAAATAGTTTTCTCTGTCTATACCTTAATCTGTTCCGACTTTTCGTATTTAACTGAGTATACCAATGAGCAATGAAGCCTTTGAACTGGTGAAAACTGATTTCGTCCCGGCCCTGAACCTGAAAGTGGAGGATTACCGCCATAAGGTCACAGGTGCGCGGCACCTGCATCTGGGCTGTGACGACGATAACAATGTTTTCATGGTGGCGTTTATGACCGAGCCGCAGGATTCAACCGGGGTGGCGCATATTTTGGAACACACCTCGTTATGTGGTAGTCAGCAATATCCCGTACGCGACCCGTTTTTCATGATGATCCGTCGTTCACTGAATAACTTTATGAATGCCTTTACCAGTAGTGACTGGACGGCCTACCCGTTTGCCTCCCAGAATCGCAAGGATTTTGATAATTTACTCAAGGTTTACCTGGATGCCGCATTCTTCCCCAACCTGGACCAACTGGACTTCCTGCAGGAAGGCCATCGTGTGGAGTTTGCCGAGGCGGATGACCCGGACTCGGAACTGGAATTCAAGGGTGTCGTGTTTAATGAGATGAAGGGTGCCATGAGTTCGCCGACCAGTGTGTTGAGCCATGCTCTGCAGTCATCGCTGTTTCCAACCACCACCTATCACTACAATTCCGGTGGTGAGCCTGAAGACATTCCTGACCTGACCTGGGAACAGTTAAAGGCTTTTCATGCGCATCACTACCACCCGTCAAATGCCACGTTTCTAACCTATGGCGATATCAGCGCGGCTGAGCAGCAGAAGAAATTTGAAGACTGGGCGTTAAGCCGCTTTACCGATAAAAGCGAGCGTCTGATGGTGGATTCGGAAATCCGCCTGCAGGCACCGATAGCTGCGGAGACTACCTATGCCTTTGATAGTGACGAAGACCCGACGAAACGATCTCACGTCGTGATGGGCTGGCTGCTGGGGGAAACAGCAAATCTGGATGAGCTCATGAATGCACACTTACTATCCGGTGTCTTGCTAAACAACAGCGCATCGCCACTGCGGCAGGCATTGGAAACTACGGATCTGGCATCATCGCCGTCCGATTTATGTGGTCTCGATGACCATGCCCGTGAGTTTACCTTTAGTGCGGGTGTGGAAGGCGCAAAGGCCGAAGATGCCCAGGCCATAGAAAACATGATCCTGCATGTGTTGCAGGACGTCGCAGACAACGGCGTACCGCAGGAGCAGCTGGAATCGATTCTGCATCAACTGGAATTAAGCCAGCGAGAAATCGGCGGAGATGGCTTTCCATTTGGCCTGAAACTGATGCTAAATGCCTTGCCAGCTGCATTGCACGGTGGTGATCCGGCCGCTGTATTAAACCTTGATGCAGTACTGGAGCGGCTGCGTGAAGACATTCGTAATCCTGATTTCATTAAACAACTGACGCGGCAATACCTGCTGGATAATCCGCACCGCGTATTGATGGTGATGTCACCGGACAAGGAGTTGAGTCAGAAAAAGCTGGATAAGGAGCGTGAGCGCCTGTCACAAATCAAGGCACAGCTTGATGAACAACAGAAGAAAGACATTATCGATATGACGCACAAGCTGGAGGCGCGTCAGAGTGAAAAAGATAACCCGGAGATATTGCCCAAGGTGACGCTGGAGGATATCAATCCGGACATTCGTGTAAAGGAAGGCACACACGAGGTTATTAATGGTATACCGGTGAGTCGTTACGCTGCGGGCACCAACGGGCTAGTGTACAGCCATATAGTCATTGAGATGCCGGATCTGGATGAGGATTTGCTTGACGTATTTTCACTGTATTGCGAATGTATCGCTGATGTCGGTGTCGGGGAGCGTGACTACCTGCAGACGGCCGCATGGCATGCCGCGGTAACCGGTGGCGTCGGTGCACGCCACAGCATACGTACGGATATTATGGACAATCAGAAGGCCGGCGTACGTTTTATTCTTTCGGGTAAGGCGCTGAACCGCAATATTTCACCACTGGCCGAGATACTGGTCAGTACACTGGATGCAGCGCGCTTCGATGAAACCGAACGTCTGAGAGAGCT
>JAPHTU010000210.1 GCA_026196145.1 Gammaproteobacteria bacterium | reverse complement strand
GTTGTCAGTGGATAAGATTGCTGGTCGGTCACGCCGCGCATATCAACAAGCTGTACATCCGGGATCTTGACGGCTCCTGGTTTGGCAGCATGTCCTGCCGGGGCAGAGGAACGTCCACGCAGCAAAACAATGGCGAGCACCAGCACCAGTAAACCCGCAATGCCGAATAGCATGTACTGGGTCATTTTATTGTCTTCCCGTTGCTCCGGTACCTGGACAATAATAGGCTTGGGGGGTGGTGCCGGCCTGGGCGGCTCTACGACAACAGGTGCTGGCGGGGGAGGTGGTGGCATGCTGGCTTCGAGTTCTGCCTGCAGTGCCTCCTGCCGGGCCCTGGTAATACGATCCTGTATCTGTACGAAAACATCTGCAATCTTGTCAGCGGTAAAGGCACGGAAATACTCGGCATTGGTTTGCTGTGCGAGTGACTGGATAAGCTGGAAATCAGCACCATCAGTGAATGCAATGCCAAATATCTTGATGTCATGGCCACTGGCATCGGCGGCCAGTTCCTTACGCATCCAGTCTACCTTGGTGATGTCTTTCTGCTTGTCACCGGTATCAACAATGCCATCCGTGAGGAAGACAATAAACCGCTCGGTATCCTCGCGTGCGTGTAATTTAAGTTCATAGATTGCACGTTCCAGTCCATCCGGACTATTGGTATGCAGTCCTCGGTAGTTAATCTGCTTGAGGCTGTTGAGCATTGCCGTGCGTGACTCATCAGTAACCTGTGTAAGGGGATGGGCGAGGGTTACTTTTTGGTCAAAAATAACAATCCCAAGGCGGGTATCGTGATCAAGTTGGTTGATAAACTGGGTTACTGCCTTTGCCGTGAGGAATTTCGGGTCGTTAACTTTCATACTGCCGGAGTTATCCAGTAGCAATACGATGTCGCTTGGCACGGCCGTGGATGCTGATATTGCTGGTGCTGGTGACAGGACAGATTCACTGAGCATGGCATCAATCTCTGCCGGAGATATTTCTCCAGCAGGCGTAGTGCCGGGTGCCTGTGCCTGTACATGAGATACAGACAGGGTTAACAGGAGCAGGCCGATGCCTGCTCGTAACGTCTGTCTGTATTGAATTATTTTCATTTATTACAACCGTTCATGTGCGGTATCAACGCCTTATTGTATGGCTTTTATATGGATATTCCTAGAATATTCATGCAATCCTGTCTGGATGGGTTTACCCGTTTTGTTGTGTGGCCTTATTCTTCTGCTATGCCATGCATGACCATATCCGTGTAGCTGATAATGCCCAGAAGCTCCTGGCTTTCAATAACCGGTGCGCGGGATAGTCCAAATTGATCAAACAGGCGAGCGCAGTAGCGTATATCCATATGGGCATGCACAGAGATGACTGGCTTGGTCATTACTTCATAGACATTGACTCTTTCGGGAGCCCGGTCTTTTGCAAGTACATCCTTGGCGATGTCCGATAACAGCAGAAGACCATACTCATCGTCATCATCACGTTTATCAACGATCAGGCTCTTGGTCTCGACATGTTTCATTGCTACCAGGGCCTCCTTGACGGACATCATGCCGTCCACGATATCGAATTCACGTTTCATGACATCACGAACCCGTACGATTGTTTTCTTGGTCATAGTTTTTCCTCCACGACTGATGTGAGCTGTTGGATCTGCTGGGTGACGCCGATGGCGTCTTCAACATCAATTTGAATGGCGATGCCGCTGCCGGGCTGTTCATTCGCCGTTGCATCGATTTTTTCCAGAATGTGTCGGCTAAGGTGCTCCTCAACCAGAAACAGGATGACATCCCGTTGGGTTTCCAGCGTGAGTCCAAAGAATGTCTTGGTCTGTTCCATGCCTTCGCCTCGGGCATGGCTGATCAGCGTGGCGCCGGTGGCGCCGGCGTCGCGTGCCGCTTGCATTACCTTGTCAGAGATATTGTCGTCCATAAAGGCGATTATGAGTTTGAAATGCATAATGAGTCTCCTGTTAGGAATCTTCCGGGGTGGAAGGGCTTTTGGATTTTCGAGCCTGGGATCTGGCGCGGTATTCGGATATCTGTGCATAGGCCATGACACTGATAATGGGGAACAGGCTTGCAAAGGCAATCAGGCCAAAGCCATCAATCAGGGGGTTTCTGCCGGGCACGGTTTCCGCGAGACCCAGCCCAAGCGCAGCGACCAGGGGTACGGTTACAGTAGAGGTGGTGACGCCGCCGGAATCGTAGGCCAGCGGGATAATGATCTTTGGGGCATAAAACGTCTGGATCACGACAACGATATAACCGGCAATAATAAAATAGTGTAGCGGCATACCCGTGACAATTCGATATGAACCCAGTGATATGCCAAAGGCAACACCCAGCGCGACCGCAATGCGCAGTCCCCAGATCGATATGGCGCCGGCCGAAACCTGCTCTGCCTTGATGGCGACGGCCAGTAAGGAAGGCTCGGCGACCGTGGTGCTGAATCCAATGGCAAAGGCAAAGATGTAAACCCAGTAATAATCGGCCCAGTGTATGGCGTCAGTGATATTTTCCAGGCCATCGAACAGGAATGCGGGGTCGGTGAGTTGCGACGCCATTAACCTTCCCAGTGGGAAAAGCGCCATTTCAAGGCCTTCAAGAAACAAGGTAAGCCCAAGCAGTACATAGCCAAAACCGATCAGGACCTGTTTGAGATTTTTTACCGGTCGGCGTATGACCAGTAACTGGAAGCCAAAAATAATGGCGGCGATGGGCCAGACATCGCCCAGTGTTATCAGGAATGCATGCAGCATATCCACTACAACACCACCATGCCGTATAACATGACAAAGATCATGGGGGTGAGAGAGGCAAAGGCAATCAGGCCAAAGCCGTCAATCATCGGATTTCGCCCCTTGATGCTGGTAGCCAGCCCGACGCCCAGTGCGGTTACCAGCGGCACGGTGATCGTTGAGGTGGTTACGCCACCTGAATCATAGGCAATGCCAACGATTTCCTTGGGGGCCATAGTGGTTATGATGACGACCAGTAGGTAACCGGTAATAATGAAATAGTGGATTGGCCAGCCCTTGATAATACGAATAACGCCGAGCAATACGGCAAAACCGACTGATAGCGCAACGGTGTAACGCAAGCCATTGGCATAGGCAAGCTTTGCTGTATCGTCACTGGCGATGGCATTGGCTGCAGCAGCAACATCAGCGGCCTCCTTGGATACGGCAATCAGGGCCGGTTCTGCGACCGTTGTGCCAAATCCGAGTGCAAAGGCAAAGGCTGTCAGCCACAACACGCTGCCTTTCTGTGCAAATGCATAGGCCATGTTTTCACCCAGTGGAAACAGTCCCATTTCCAGGCCGTAAATAAAGAAGGTCAGGCCCATTACCACATAAAATGTACCCAGCAGAATGTTCAGAAGATCTGGCACGGGCTGAGCCAGTACCACCAGCTGGAAGAAGGCCACCACCACAATAATTGAAGACAGGTCACGAAGACTGTCCCCCATGGTTCGTAACAGAGCCTTGAGCGATTGGATCAAATAAATGGCCTGTGGTTATAGTTATTGTAAAGCACAAATTATCCAATGTGCTGAGCAGAGGGGCAACCCTACTTTTACATATCGTGTGGCGATCTGACGCCAGTCAATTATTAAAGCATTAGGGAAAAGTATATTATTTCTGCCCCCACCGGTTTAACGGGTATATTTTGGGTATATTAACGGAACATGGCTTTGATCAGGGTATAAAGACAGTATGGAATTTAAAGACTATTACGAGATCATAGGGGTCGCTAAGGATGCGACCCAGGCCGAGATCAAGCGCGCCTATCGCAAGCTTGCGCGCAAATATCACCCGGATGTGAGTAAAGAAAAGGATGCCGAGAGTAAATTCAAGGAGCTGGGTGAGGCGTATGAGGTTTTAAAAGATCCGGAGAAACGGGCGGCATATGACCAGCTGGGAGCCCACTGGAAGGCGGGACAGGATTTTCATCCACCACCTGACTGGGGCGCCGGCTTTGAGCATAGTGGGGGTTTCACTGGCGGCGATGCAGCGGCCTATAGTGATTTTTTTGAATCACTATTCGGTATGAAAGGGCGGGGCGGTTTCACTGGTGCCGAACCGCAGTTTCGCGCCCGGGGCGAGGATCACCATGCCATGGTTCAAATCGACCTGGAGGACAGCTTTCATGGCGCTACCCGTACCATTACGCTTCGTTCACCCGAGGTCGATCCGCAGGGTCACGTCGTCATGCGTGAACGCACCCTGAATGTGCGCATCCCGAAGGGCGTCAAACAAGGGCAGCATATCAGGCTGGCCGGACAGGGGGCACCTGGTATGGGTGGTGGTGGTGTGGGTGATCTGTATCTCGAGGTCGAATTCAGGCCACATCCACTGTATCGCCTGGAGGGGCTGGATCTCTATCTCGAATTACCGTTGGCCCCCTGGGAGGCTGCGCTCGGTGCCAAGGTCAAGGTACCGACACCGACAGGGACAATTGATATGAAGATACCTGCGGGCTCGGTTTCCGGACGCAAACTGCGTATCAAAGGGCGGGGTATACCTGGAAAGTCTCCAGGTGATCTGTATGCGGTGGTTCGTATTGCCCTGCCGCCAGGCGACAGCGAGCAGGCGCAGGTCCTGTATCGTAAAATGGAACAGGAGCTGGCATTTAATCCACGTGCCGGTCTGGGGGTGTAAGCGATTATGAGTAATGAGTTTCTGACGGGGATTGTGCTGGACGAAGAGTGCTTGTTGACACTGGATGAACTGAGCCGTGCCTGTGCGGTGCAGACAGACTGGATTATTGAGCTGGTGGATGAAGGTGTTCTGGAACCAAGGGGTGGCGATGTGTCTCATTGGGTGTTTTCGGGTATCAGTTTACATCGAGCCCGCACCGCCCGACGATTACAACAGGATCTTGGGATTAATATTGCCGGCGCCGCGTTGGCGCTGGATTTGATGGAAGAAATTGAAGACTTGCGGGCGCACCTGTGTGTACTAGAGCGGGAAGGTTGATAAAAATGGAACACAGCATTAATGCGTGCCCAGCAATATTCTAATGGCGTTTTGAGTTCAGTGGAGTTCAATCGTATTGATGAGCTCCAGCGTAATCTCTATTTTCAGGATGCCTCCGACATACTTGACAGTCATGTGGATGGTGCCATTTTAAGCAATGACGTCTGGTTCCTGAATGCCTATTATCAGTTCCAGCTATACGCAATGCTGCCAGGTTATACTGCAGCATTGAGCTCATTTCTCGAGCGCTCCATCGAGCAGGCAACCAGTAAGGAGTTTCTGACTGAGGCGCTTGGTCTTAACGCCCAGTTACAAAACGCCCTGGGCAATAGTGATTTGGTTATCTCAACGACAAGCCATTTGTTGAGTATAGATCCATCTCGATATGACGCGCTTTATTTACACGTAATGAACGGGGCCGAGGTAGATAAATTACCCTTGTATAAAAAACAATGGAGAAACCGTAATAAGGGTGGTCAATATAGTGCCCTTGGCTTCACTTTATATGAAATAAAGGAAAGGATGAGCGACAAGGCTACCGAAAAGGCATTGCTGGAGGCGAATGCCTACGTAAATAAAATTAAACAGTCCCTTCCTGTCCCAAGCTTTTCACCAATTGCCGGCGAGGATTATATAACATCTGAAAATAACGGCTCTATCAGGCCCGTGTTTATCATGGGTCTGCCGCGTAGTGGAAGTACGCTTGTTGAGCGACAGTTGTCCCGGTTTAGCAAGGTGCGATCATTGGGGGAATGTAATTTTCTTAAGATAAGTGCAGCCTATGCCTCAGTTGATCTTTTTTACGGGGGGGAGGCCAAACCAGGTGAAAAAGATTGTATTAAACTAAGAAACGCCTACCAGAACCTAGTTAAGTCAAGGCGATATAGCGAAGGCGTATTGATAGATAAATCGCTGAACAATCTATCCCAGTTACCTTTCCTGAATAATATATTTCCCGAGTTCTCTGCCGTTATTTGTTATCGGGATCCTGTTAAAAACGCACTATCTATCTTCAGGAAATACTTTGAAGGTGATTATCGTTACGCTTACAGTATAGATGCGCTATGCCAGCATGTTGCAAAAGTTACTACTCAAATAATGGAGTACAAGGAACGATTTAAGGATAATGGTAACGTGCATTTTGTTGATATAGATAACTACGTAAGCAATCAGGAAAATGAGGCAGGCCTGGTGAGAAATGTGCTGGGCGATGAGCTAACAGTTGACTCTAACAAGGCCATGGATAAGCGCGATGATATTATCTTAACCGCAAGCTCCAGGCAGGCGCGCCATACGATGAGCGCGAAACAAATGCATGAGAATACGCTGCTTTCAGGTGTTGCGCGCAGCATTGGCAAATGCCTTGGTGAATATTTGCTCTGAACTTGCATGCGTAGTGTGCGGAAGGTTTTGATTGCAATATACAATGGTGCCGGAGACAGGGGGCGGCTCCAGGTTGAGATGGAAAAGAAGGCTAAAATATTTAATAATGCTGGGAGCAAAGTTATCCGGCTATCCCATCAGGATGACCTGGCCGCCCAGGGGTTTGGGTAACCAGGAGATATCGGTTATGTTTAGTTTCATGGCACCATGTAAAGTCACATATGAAAATCGATTAATCTAACCATCAATCTTTGGCTATTGGATAGTTGGGTTTATATACATGAATAGATTTGGAGCGCTTTATGATACCCGATGAAGCAGTGCGCCAAATGTTGCATGAGGCTTACCGAGTCTGGGCTCATCATGATATTGCGAATGAGCAACTAGTGATACAGAACTTCAGGGGAGTCACATCAGATTATTGGAAAAATAATCCCCATCCGCTTGGGTGTGCTCGGCATCACAGGGTTTTCCAGGAGTTTAACGTTATTCCAGAATACTGTTTTGGCTGTTACAAGGTATCCATACAACCCGGAACCGTAGTGGAGCTTATGAAGCTCATGATCGTTTTTGATGGTATTGAATTACCAAATGACAATACGAGAAAGTGTATGGTAGAGGCAAGGCCTGAGGTGTCAGGTTCATACAAGGGGTTCGTGTATTGTCAGGGCCTGAATGAAGCCAGGGAAATTTTGGATTATTTTAAGGGAGTGGTAGGCGAGTATATTTCCAATAAGATTCCATTGTCGATAAAAAGGGGGTGCTCTGAATTCAGTCTCGCTTACCCGGATTATGACACCCTGGGAAAAGACGATGCCACACCTATGGAATATAAGACCGAATGGCGTGAGCATGAAACATATACAGATCAAAATCTGGTCGGCGATCTGGAGCCCTATGCGTATGATTCATATAACCATCAGGGTTTTGAGTTAGTGGATGTGCTGGCGATGCGTGACTGGATAGCTTATGCAGCAGCTATTGGCGATACAAGCTATCTTAAGCTTACTGGTAAAGCCGTGGAGCCATTAAAGAATATTGAGCGCCCCCAATTTAAACCGGTTTAGAGTGGATACTGCTCGAGCAGCAGCGGTTAAGTCACGTTATTACCATGACATTGTTTTCAATAAACGTGGTCTGTCACGTTGTAATATCTGTTTATGGAGAGAGGCCGATGATATTATGGGTCATGACCAGCCCCCTTAAAGGCAAAACAAAGGCCCCTTTCTGTTTTTATGTTGAAATTTATCAATTAGATGTCAGGTCTGGCAAGGCCTACTGAAACAGGGAAAACGTGCCTCAATCCAAACAGCTAACGGTTAATCAAGCTCTATCACGCGCGAAAAAGGCGACTAAGCAGGGTAATATCGAAGCTGCGTTACAGCTCTATAATACGATCTTACAGCGTCAGCCTGATCACCCGGTCGCAATAAAAAGACTACGCAAGCTGGAAAAAAGTTTGCCATATAGCCAACGCGTGCAAACACAGGCAATCAATCCTTCGGAGGAGCAGCTTAATACCCTGGTTGACCTGTATCATGCAGGGCAGATGGAAAAAACAGAGTGGGCTTGCAGAGAATTACTGGAAACCTTCCCAAAATCATTAATTGTTATCAATATATTAGGTGTAGCACTCCAGGAGCAAGGGAAATCACAGGAGGCAGTAAAAGTATTTGACAGGGCTATCCAGATAGAGCCTGATTTTGCGGATGCTTATAGTAACCGTGGCAATGCGCTTAGAGATCTTGGGCTACTGAAAGAGGCGGTAGCGAGCTGTGATCGGGCAATCAAGATCGAGCCTGCACATGCATTGGCTTACAATAACCGCGGTAATGCATTTAGAGACCTTGGGCTTCCGCAGAAAGCTGTAGAAAGCTGTGACAAGGCGATTGAGATCGAGCCTGACTTTTCGCTAGCCTACAGTAATCGTGGCAATGCACTTAGAGACCTTGGGCTGCTGAAACAGGCTATAGAGAGTTATGAGAGGGCAATTGAGCTCGAACCAGGTTTTGCTGAGGCTTATAGTAACAGCGGCGATGCTCTCAGGGAGCTTGGATTGCTGGAGGAATCTGTAGAGAGCTGTAAGAAGGCGATTGAGATCAAGCCTGATTATGCGGAAGCATACAATAATTGTGGCAATGCACTCAAAGGTCTTGGGCAATTGAAGGAGTCTGTAAAGAGCTATGAGAGGGCGATCGAAATTAAGCCTGATTATGCAGAAGCTTATCGCAATCTCAGTGGCTTGAAAAAATACACGACAGGAGATGCGCAGATAAGGTTGATGGAGAACCTGCTTACTTCTTTAAAACCGGACGACTCGGATCGTACACATCTTTGCTTTGCCCTGGCCAAGGTTTATGAGGACTTAGGTGAATATGATAGAAGTTTTAATTGCCTGGCGGAGGGCAACCGCCTTCGTAAAAAGGAACTGGACTACAATATTTCTGATGACATAGGAATTACTGCCAAAATCAAGGAGATCTTTTCTGTAGAAGGTCCGACTCTGGATTCTATAACCGATGGGAATACATCAATACAACCAGTCTTTATTGTTGGCATGCCCCGTTCCGGGACATCGCTAGTGGAGCAGATTCTAGCCAGTCACAGCAAGGTTTATGGTGCAGGTGAGTTAGAGGCTCTTCATGAACTTGTAAGCCCAATTTTAGAAAAACTACCTGATCATGCTACCAGGCAATCTAAGAGCAAAATATTGCAGAACGAGATATGTGAACTGCATGATGGTTATATTGAGGTACTGGCCGCATTAAATGTCCCTGAGAAAGTCATCACTGACAAAATGCCCCTTAACTTCCAATACATCGGATTTATCCTGTCTGCCTTCCCTAAGGCAAAAATCATCCATACAAACAGGGATTCAAGGGCAACGTGCTGGTCAAACTACAAGCACTACTTTTCAAGCAATGGTAATGGATATGCTTATGATCTGGTGGATCTGGTGGAATTTTATAATCTCTATCTTGATTTGATGTCATTCTGGCGTGAACGATACCCAAATAGTATTTATGATCTTTACTATGAGGATTTGACCGAAAATCAGGAACAAGAGACCCGCAGGCTTCTCGAGTTTTGTGATCTGGAATGGGAGGAGCAGTGCCTTGACTTCCACAGGACGGAAAGGGCAGTAAAAACAGCGAGCTCTGTCCAGGTCCGGAAAAAAATGTACAAGGGGAGCTCCGAGGCCTGGAGACAATATGAAGAACATCTACAGCATATGATCAATGGGTTATGTAAACCCCAACCACTGAGCAGGGTACAGTTGAAGTAGAACACTCATATACGGGTGAATTACGGAAAGACGTACTAAATAAGGTGGTGCCGGAGAGAGGAGTCGAACCTCCGACCTCCGCATTACGAATGCGCTGCTCTACCAACTGAGCTACACCGGCATAAGCTATCTACGTAATATTCGGTGATTGATTATACCGATGGCCGTTATGGATTGTTATCAGTTTAATGCGTAGGGCTCTGGCGGCAGAATTGGCTCGTTCCCGGTAATAATATCGGTACATAATCGGGCCGAAGCGAGTCCAAGTATGATGCCGTTTCTATAGTGGCCTGTGTTGAAATAAAGACCTTTAATTTCAGGGTGTTGTCCAATATAGGGTGTCTGCCGTTCATTGCCCGGACGCAAGCCGGCCCAATGGTTGATAATCAGTGCGGATTCAAGCGCCGGGTAAATTGCGGTAGCAAATGCATGTAGTTCTTGCTGACTGCCGTCATCAATCGATTTATCAAACTGACTATGCTCGAGTGTGCTACCCGTTAACACCTTGCCATCCTTGCGTGGAATGATATATCGACCTTCATTGAGTGTGATGCGCTTAATTGTGCCGGGTGTTGTCTGAAACTGGATCATCTGTCCCTTAACGGGTTCAACATCGAGTTGCCTGTTACCCAGTGTAAATTGTCCGCTCCAGGCGCCGGCAGCAATCAATACTCGCTCACCGTTAATCTGCCCGGTTTGGGTCTCTATACCGGTTACCTGATCAGCATCGTAAAGGATGCGGCAAACTTCAGTATTCTCGCTAAGCGTTACACCCAGTTTTATGGCATAGGCCTTAAGTGCCTGTACCAGCCTGGGGTTCCTGATCTGACCAATCTCGGGCAGCCATAAGGCCTGGTCAAATTTAGAATTAAGCGCGGGTTCAATTACCCGTAACTGTTGTTGATCGAGCTGTTCCAGCCGGATAGAGAATTGTTCTGCCCATTGTGCAATGGCCGGTGTATTTATATCGGTCTGCAAAATCAGGTGCCCGGATACCAGCCACTGTGGATCAATACCCGTATCGGCTTCCAGTCTAGCGAAATAATCGGGGTAATGTTGTGTACCCCAGTGGGCAAGCGTATTAACGGCGTCGGGGTAATGCCAGGGATATATAGGTGAAAGAATGCCTCCCCCCGCCCACGAGGATTCCATACCTGCCTGACCAGTATCATATAGCCGGACCTTCAGTCCTGCCTGCATCAGCTCAATCGCCGTCATCAGGCCGGCGACGCCTGCACCGACGATTAAGATATCATCCTTCATTCGGATAGTGCTTGCTTATGAGACGCGCAGTTCGGCAGGAATATTGAAAACGACGTTCTCTTCAATCCCACTGGATTCCTCAGCAAGATCAAAGCCATGTTCGGCCAGTTTCTGAATAACCTGTTGCACGAGGATCTCTGGGGCAGATGCGCCGGCGGTGACACCGATTGATTTTTTCCCAGCCAGCCATTCAGGTTGTAACCACTGGGCGCCATCAATCAGGTAGGCCTCGATATTTCGCTTCGCTGCAATTTCACGCAGGCGATTGGAATTGGAGCTGTTGGCTGATCCAACTACCAGCACCAGGTCACAATCTTTTACCAGTTCATTGACCGCATTCTGACGGTTTTGGGTGGCATAGCAGATATCGTCTTTTTTAGGGCCCTGGATATTCGGAAAACGTATTTTCAAGGCCTCGACAATTGACTGGGTATCATCAATTGATAACGTGGTCTGGGTGACATAAAACAGGTTGTCAGGATTATTAACTTCAAGGTTGCCAACTTCTTTAGGCTCACCAACCAGATAAATACCACCTTCCGGGTTGTTGTATTGCCCTAGCGTACCCTCAACCTCCGGGTGACCCGCATGTCCAACCAGAACGACCTCCTGGCCTTCGTTTGAATGGCGCGCTACCTCAATATGTACCTTGGTAACCAGCGGGCAGGTGGCATCGAATACCTTGAGATGACGTTTTTCTGCATCCACACGGACCTGCTGGGCAACACCATGGGCACTAAAGATGGCGGTTGAACCTTCCGGTATCTCCTCAATATCCTCTACAAATATTGCGCCTTTATTACGCAATTCATCGACCACATATTTGTTGTGCACAACTTCGTGTCGCACATAGATAGGCGCGCCGAAGTTTTCCAGAGCCTTTTCAACAATTTCTATAGCGCGGTCAACGCCGGCACAAAATCCACGGGGATTGGCAAGAATGACTTTCATAAGAATACGGGTAATACGAAGGTTCGACTGATCTTATACTTTATTCAGGATGCTATCCATTGCCCGGATTGGGAGTATTCTTTTCAGGTATCCAAACAGGTAAGTGGGGAAAGTCACGTAGTAGCGCGGCTTCGGGCGTCGGGCTTCAAGCGCATGAATCACCTTATCGAGGACGGCATCGGCCTTTAGAGTGAATGGCACGACCGGCCCCTCGGTTTCCAGTTTGTCCACCAGAGCCTTGTAGATATCTCGATGTGCGCTGGCCTGCGGGTCAATATTTTTCCTGAAGGCCTTCAGCGCATTGGCTCGAAACCGACTTTCGATTGGACCTGGCTCAATCAGGCTAAAATGAATATCGGTATTGCGGAATTCCAGTCGCAGCGTGTCGGTCAGTCCCTCAATGGCAAATTTGCTGGCGTTATAGGCACCACGGTACTTTAATGCAACAAACCCCAGTACCGAGCTGTTTTGCAGGATGCGCCCATAACCCTGCTGGCGCATGCTCGGCAGGACCAGGCGGGTCAATTCATGCCAGCCGAATACATTGGTTTCAAACTGCCGGCGCAAGGTCACCCGATCCAGGTCTTCCACGGCACCGGGTTGCCCATAGGCGCCGTTATTAAACAGGGCGTAAAGCCGGTTATCCGTGCGATGCAGGATTTCGGTGACGGCTGCCTGGATAGAGTGGCTGTCATCCAGATCCAGTTGTAGGGATTCATGCCCTTGTTTTATCAGCAGGTTGACATCATCTTGGTGCCTGGCGGTTGCAAAGACACGGTATCCCCGTTTTTTCAGGCCATCGGCAACACAAAGGCCGATGCCGCTGGAACAGCCAGTGATGAGAATAGACTTGGGCTCGGTGGTTGTACTCATAATCTGGGTTCTAAAACCTTCGGGATATTGTGACTTTGCTGTGCTTTAGAGAGTATTATAGAATACTAATGTTTTATAGCCCCTGGTCTTGCGCCGGGGCATATTTTTTTGAGGATAAATTCATGCCGATTTATGAATATGAGTGCGTTAGCTGCGGGCACAAGCTGGAGGCAATCCAGAAGTTGAGTGATGAGCCGCTGACAGATTGCCCGGAATGCGGGGAAGCGCAATTGAAAAAACTGGTTTCTGCTGCCGGTTTTCGCCTCAAGGGCGGCGGCTGGTACGAGACCGATTTTAAATCTGGCGGTAAAAAGAATGTTGCTGATGGCGGTGGCTCGCCCACCGCACCCGCCTGCGGGTCAGGTGGTTGTTGCCCTGCAGTGAAGTAACGTCCTACAATCCCATATCTGATGCGAAACGGACGGGTTCCACCGTCCGTTTCGCGTTTACGCACACAAAAAACGGAAACAAGCATGCGAACTCATTATTGTGGGGAGGTTAATGAATCCCTGATTGATCAGACAGTTGAAGTTGTTGGCTGGTCACATCGTCGTCGTGATCACGGCGGTGTTATTTTTATTGATCTGCGTGATCGTGAAGGCCTGTTGCAGATAGTGGTAGACCCGGACACCGAGGCTGCATTTGCCAGCGCGGAGCGTGTGCGTAATGAGTTTGTGCTGAAGGTTAAAGGCCTGGTCAGGCACCGCCCTGAAGGTACCACCAATGACAACCTGGCCAGTGGACAGATCGAGGTGTTGTGTAAGGAACTGGAAATCCTGAATACCGCTGAAACCCCGCCTTTTATGCTGGATGATGCGGAAATCCATGAAGATATCCGTCTGAAATATCGCTATGTCGATTTGCGTCGGCCGGTTATGCAGCAAAGAATGATGCTACGTACCCGGGTGATACGCCATTTAAGAAATTATCTCGACCATCATGGTTTTCTGGATATGGAAACCCCGGTATTGACCAAGGCAACACCGGAAGGTGCACGTGATTACCTGGTTCCCAGTCGTACACAGCCGGGTAATGTATTTGCCCTGCCACAGTCGCCGCAGTTATTTAAACAATTACTGATGATGTCCGGTTTCGACCGCTATTACCAGGTTGCCCGTTGTTTCCGCGATGAAGACTTGCGGGCAGATCGCCAGCCGGAATTTACCCAGCTGGATATCGAAACTTCCTTCCTCAACGAAGAGGAGATCATGGGTATCATGGAGAAAATGATTCGTCAGTTGTTCAGGGAAGTGCAGGACGTTGAGTTGCCGAACCCCTTTCCACGTATGACCTATGCCGAGGCCATTGAAAAGTATGGCGTGGACCGCCCGGACCTGCGCATACCGCTGCAACTGGTGGATCTGGCTGACATCATGAAGGATGTGGAATTCAAGGTATTTTCAGGGCCGGCAAAGGACCCGAAGGGGCGTATCGTTGCGTTACGCGTTCCCAAGGGTAATGACCTGACCCGTAAGCAGATCGATGCCTATACTGATTTTGTTGGTCGTTACGGTGCCAAGGGCCTGGCCTATATCAAGGTCAACG
>JAPHTU010000288.1 GCA_026196145.1 Gammaproteobacteria bacterium | reverse complement strand
TGGAAACCGGGCTGGAACCTGAAAAGATCAGGCAGACCGCACGCACCATGGCAATGCATGCGCCGGCAACCCTGGTACATCCCGGACGACATACAACCTGGTATGGAGACGATACCCAGCGCACCCGCGCTATTGCGATATTGAATGCACTGCTGGGCTCATGGGGATGCAAGGGCGGATTCTATATACAGGAGGCAGTGGAACTACCCCAATACCCTGTCCCCGAGATTGCCAAGCCAAAACATGACTGGAAAACCACTATCCAGCCACAATTCCCGCTGGCGCCATCGGGCATCAGTCAGGAAATTATCGAGGCAGCTATTGGTGAAGACGCCCGTATCAAGGGGCTGTTTGTCTATGCTACCAACCTGCCAATGACGATTCCCAATATCAGTGAAAAACTTCAACAGGCAGCTGACAGCCTTGAACTTCTGGTGGTGGTTGATACCCAGCCCGCGGAAATTACCGGCTATGCCGATGTCATCCTGCCCGAATGTACCTACCTGGAACGACATGACGAGCTACGCAATGCGCCGGAACGTGAGCCCACGCTGGCACTACGTATGCCCGCATTCAAGCCAAGACATGAAAGCAAACCAGGATGGTGGATAGCCAAACAACTGGCAGAGCGCCTGGACCTGGGAAAATATTTCCCGTGGAAGGAATACAGTGAAGTACTGGATTGGCAATTAAAACAGGTTGGTAGCTCACTGGAAGAAATGCAACGTATCGGTGTGAAGAAGTTTCCGCGCAAGACCCCCATGTATTTCAAACCGGGTGAAGCGCGCCGGTTCAACACGGCCAGCAGCAAGATCGAACTCTATTCAAAATTACTTGCCGACTATGGTTATGATCCGATGCCACGTTATACACCACCGGAGGAAGCGCCCGAAGGTTTCTACCGACTTATATACGGACGTGGACCGGCCCATACCTTTGGTCGAACCACCAATAACCCCCTGCTATTTGAATTGATGCCGGAAAATACTGTATGGGTAAACCCGCGAACAGCGACCGAGCATAAACTGTCCAATGGCAGTTACGTCAGGCTAAAGAACCAGGATGGTGTTACCAGTAACCGGGTACGGATACGTGTTACCGAGCGCATCGGAGCAAACGCGGTTTTTATGGTGCATGGCTTTGGTCATACCGCACGTAACATGCGACTCACCCAGGGCGTTGGCGCAGATGACGCCTCTTTAATGACCAATGTTAAAGTCGATCCGATCTCCGGTGGCACAGGCATGCGTTCTAACTTTGTCAGCTTTGTGGAGTCTGAGGCATGACACAGTATGCAATGGTCATCGATACCAAAACCTGTATCGGCTGCGGGGACTGCGTGGTTGCCTGCAAGACAGAAAACAAGGTGCCCGCAGGACTCAATCGCGACTGGGTGGTCGAGGCAACGCGCGGAAGGTACCCAAACCTGGAAACCGAATTCCGCTCCGAGCGCTGTAACCATTGCAGTCATGCGCCGTGTGTCTACCTGTGTCCAACCGGTGCGAGTCACTACTGGCAGGACAGCAACATCGTACTGGTCGATCCGAACAAGTGTACCGGCTGCAAGGCCTGCATCGCCGCCTGCGCCTATGATGCCCGCCTCATCATGCACCCGGACGGTTACATCGATAAATGCACCTTCTGCCATCATCGCGTTGAAAAGGGACAGGACCCTGCCTGTGTCTCCACCTGCCCGACACATTGCATGCACTTCGGCATCCTGGATGACCAGGAAAGCCTGGTTTCAAGGCTGTTACGCACCCGCAAACACAAGACCCTGCTGCCCGAGACCGGTAACGAACCCAATGTCTACTACCTGCTATGACCATTCAAACGTCATTTACCGGAGACAGCCATGATTGAAGAAGTGCTCGTCACCGCCCGCTACAATGCCCATGTCGATCCCTCGCTTGAAATCTGGACCTGGGAGGTAGCGGTCTATCTTTTCCTCGGCGGCCTGACCGCCGGCATCATGATTTTCTCTGCCGTCGTACACCTATTGAAGAAACAGAGAACACTGCATTTCGCTGCCTGCCAGTTACCCCTGTGGGCCCCCATCGTACTTTCTATCGGTATGACTACGCTGTTTCTCGATCTCGAACACAAGTTATATGTGTTTCGCTTCTATACAACCTTGCAACATACCTCGCCCATGTCCTGGGGTTCATGGATATTGATGCTGGTATACCCGATCTGCATACTGATGATACTGGCCACCTTCCGCTCGGGTTACCCGGCATTTGCCACCAGGCTGGAAAAGCTTCCCATGGTTACTACGCTGTTTGACCTGGCTGAAAAACGCATGCGTATCTTTGCCATCATGTCGATACCGACCGGTATGGCACTGGGTATCTATACCGGCATACTACTCAGCACCTTCAGCGCCAGGCCAATCTGGAACACCACCATTTTGTGTGCCTTGTTTCTTATTTCGGGGCTATCGTCGGCAGCAGCATTGATTGCCATTAGTGCGAGGCGGGTAGAAGAAAGGCATACCTTTTCCAGACTTGATGCCATCATCATCACGGTTGAGCTGTTACTTATTGGCATACTCATCATCGGTCTGAGTACCGGTGGTCGCGTACAGCTGGATGGACTGAAACTCATCATGGGAGGGGAATACACTGTCGCCTTCTGGGGCTTTTTTGTATTCATCGGTCTGATTGTGCCATTGATGCTGGAGCTGTGGCAGATGCGCTATGGCCGTGTGCTGGTAATGCTGGCACCTTTACTGGTCATGACCGGTGGCTACATGCTGCGCCATGTAACCCTGGAGGTTGGTCAGGCCAGCACCTGGAATAATTACAACATACAATTTGAGCCACAGTTACTGGAACGGCTGCACTGAAATCGATATAACGGGGTAGATCATGTTTAAAGGCCAATACAAGCTCTTGCAAGTCCTGGTAGTTGCAACTCCCCTGCTGATCTCGGCATGTGATAACAACACGGGACTGCAACAGGGGCAGATGCTGGTACAAACCGCCCGCTCAATTGAAAAAGCCGAAACAGCCATCAGCATTGACACCCTGTCAGACAGGATCATAAAGCGTCAAAATGATTACCAGCTGTTCGATGTTCGCCCACAGGCAGACTTCAACAAGGGGCATATTAAAACCGCGAAATCTGTTTCCGGCACCGAGCTGTTATCAGAACAAGGTATCCAGGGTCTTAATAACGGCCGCCAGGTTTATCTTTATTCCGGAAGCAGTGGTCGAGCTGCGCAGCTGGCCATACTGTTACGCCTGCAGGGAGTTCCGGCCTACTACCTGAGCGGTGGTTACAGTGCATGGAGCAGGCAAATGACCAATGCAACGAATGACCCGGATAAAAGCGCAACAGAGCTGGCCAGGCAACAGGCCGTTTCCTGCTGGTTTGAAGGTGACTATGTGCCGGCAGCAGGGCTTGCCGTCAAGACAACCGCTGGCGGCGGATATGTACCGCCGCTGGAGCCAGTACAGGCCGCAGAGGAAGAGGATAGCCTCGGGCTTGGACTCGGCCTGGGCCTTGGGCCGGAAGGCGACCTGGCACCCGCACCACAGGCCACAGGCGGCACCTTAAGGATTGGCGAAGGTTGCTAGTCGATTTCAGGCAGCTGAAACACATGCATTTTTAAAGAGATTAAGCTACTGTTTCACCTGCGATTACGCAAGCCGTTTAAGGCGTTCATCACAACCACAAAAAGAAGGAGCAAGAAATGGAAAAACCGGAAATTACTGAAGACATGATTCTGGACTGCTTTGCGGCTGCCACTGAAGGCGAGAGTCTCGAGGGAACCGCGGTATCTTTCGTCGATGTTGAAGAATATGAAAACAAGGTCATGTACCCGGAATTTGCCCGCTGGGCCAAAAAGGCGGGTCGTCCTGATCTCGGACGGTTGTTCGCCAAGGTGGCCGGTGAAGAAGGCCTGCACGCGCATTGGCTCAGGGAACTCTATACTGAAATGGGTACCCCCGAGCGTGGCGATGACACCGAACGCGCAGTCGAAGTACTGAAAACCATTCGTGCCAACTGCGACGCGCTGATTGAAAAGAACCCTGAGGCTGTGCTGGAAAAAGCGCTCAGTGTTGCCGTCAGGGTGGAACAACGTGAATACCAGGATATCTATCCCCGTTTCCGCGACCAGGCACTGGAAAAAAATGATCAGAAATCTGCCGATATCTACCAAAGGGTCATCGACTCCGAGCAACAACATGCCGAATGGTTCCAGACTGCGCTAGATGATTATCGTGCTGAAATGGCCGCTGCCTGATAGTCACTCGACATTACCCATATCAGGGTCAAATCCTGAATGAAACATCACCGCTGCCACGTCAGCGGTGATGTTTTTTTGAAATCATGATCCACATCCGTACCGAACCCGACCGACTGACCACTTCAATAGCTGGTTACTCAAATTTATACTAGCCACGGTCTGTAGTGCCGCATAACTACTGGCCGCAGACACCGTATAGCGGATTTCAGGCATCAATCACCGATAAAGTTTATCAACCCGGCAAAGAGCTAAACGGGAACTATGGCTAATGAACACCGACATGACATGGGTGCAGGTGGTCGTTGTATCTGCACCAAATGTGACAAGACCATCGCGCATCGCGATAGCGTTCCCTGTCGCGAGGAACGTTGCCCTGAGTGCGACGCGAAAATGTTAAGGGAAGGGTCGCATCACCACGAGCTGTTTTTGCAGAAACATTCCAAAGAAAAAGGTGACTCATAAGTTAACACTATCTGTTAGTACATTACTGTACTCTGGCTACTAACAATAACAGCATAAGGCTAGTGAGTGACAACCCCATTAATTCAGCCCCATCAGGGTTCGTACATGTAGTTCAACGCTTCTCGCCAGGCTACGTAGCTCATACCCCCCCTCGAGCGAAGACACAATCCTTCCATTGGCGTGTGTAACGGCGAGCTGCTTGATCTGCTCGGTTACCCAGCGATAGTCGTCATCAGTCAGGCTGACACCGGACATATCATCATCCCGGTGTGCATCAAATCCGGCTGATACAAATATGATCTCCGGTTTGAATCGCTCAATAGCCGGCAGCCAATAATCGGTGACGGCGGACCGGAATTCCGCGCTCTTCGCTGTAGCATCCAGCGGTACGGATACCATACGATCAGTGATATCGAGTACTGGTGTATTGGGGTAGAGCGGGTGCTGAAAGGTCGAGCAAAACAAAATCCGTTCATCATGCATAAAGATCTGCTCGGTACCATTACCCTGATGTACATCGAAGTCCAGAATAGCAATCCGGTCTATTCCGTGGACTGCAAGGGCATGGGCGGCACCAATGGCTATATTGTTAAAGAGACAAAAACCCATGGCGCGAGAGCGCTCGGCATGATGCCCGGGCGGGCGCACGCAACAAAAGGCATTGTCCATCTCCCCGCTCATCACCAGATCAACTGCATGAACCGTTGCGCCTGCGGCACGTTTGGCCGCCTTCAGGCTACCGGGACTGACGACCGTGTCCGGGTCAAGGTATGAGTGGGCCTGATCGGGAATGCCTGCCTCAACTTCCAGGATATGTTCCTTACTGTGAACCCGCAGAAGCTGCTCCTCGGTAACCTCAGGGGCATCTATTTGCCTGAGGAAGTCAAACAGGAGGGTCACTCTGAGTCTCTCCTCGATGGCTGTCAGGCGCTGCTCATTTTCCGGGCTGGCCATGCCAGTGTCATGATTATGACATGCCGGGTGGCTAATATAGGCTGTTCGCAAAATTGATGTCCTTACCGGGATATTATGTGAAAGTGTAATTGAATAATTAAAGACAACTGTAGAAAACTAGTCTATGTTGTGCTGCAACATTTTTCGGCATTGAGGTTTCTGAACCGATTGTAAAAATCCATCCCATGAGCACACACTATCTAAATTCCCTATTCTCACCGTACAGCATAGCCATGTTCGGAGCCAGCGACCGCAAGCTGTCGGTCGGTGGAGTAGTGTTCCGTAATCTGCTTGATGCCGGTTACCAAGGGCGTCTTTACCCGATCAATCCAAAATACACCAAGGTGCAGGGCGAGAAGGCCTATGCATCACTGCAGGATATAGATGAGGCGGTTGACCTCGCTGTGGTGGCGACCCCGGCGGCGACGATTCCTGGCATTGTTGAGTCCTGTGCCGAGCATGGCATCAGGATGATGATTATCCTGTCAGCTGGATTTAGAGAGGCCGGGCCTGACGGACGTCGACTGGAAGACCGGGTAATACAGGAGGCCAGACGACATGGTATCCGGATAATGGGGCCGAACTGCCTGGGACTGATCAGACCTGCAAAACAATTGAATATCACCTT
>JAPHTU010000196.1 GCA_026196145.1 Gammaproteobacteria bacterium | reverse complement strand
GGGTAAGGCGCTGAACCGCAATATTTCACCACTGGCCGAGATACTGGTCAGTACACTGGATGCAGCGCGCTTCGATGAAACCGAACGTCTGAGAGAGCTTGTTTCACAGTTACGCGCGCAGCAGGAGGCCTCCATCACCGGGCATGGGCATAGCCTGGCAATGATCGCGGCCAGTGCCGGAATTTCACCGGGCGCTGCACTTAACCACCGTTGGGACGGGCTGGCAGCGATTCGACACCTTAAACGGCTGGATGATGAGCTACAGTCGGATGAGGGTGTGCAGGCCTTTGCCAAAAAGCTGGAAACGATCAGACAAAGGCTGGCGCAGGCACCCAGGGAATTACTGCTGGTGGGTGAGGAAGATCAACTGGATACCATGCAACAGGCCTTTAGCAATTTTTTTGCGCAGTATGAAAAGCTGGGTGTCGATACCTCGCAGACTGCCTACGCACCCCAAATCAAGCCGCAGCCGATCAGGCAGGGCTGGTTGACCAGCACGCAGGTGAATTTTTGTTCACGCGCCTATGCAGCAGTACCGGCAGATCATGAAGATGCACCAGCCTTTACCGTGCTCGGTGGTTACCTGAGGAATAGCTTCCTGCATACCGCCATCCGTGAGAAAGGCGGTGCCTACGGTGGTGGCGCCAGCTACGATAGCGATGCAGGTGCGTTTCGCTTTTACTCCTATCGTGATCCCAGGCTTGAAGGGACACTGGAGGACTTTGATGCCTCACTGCAATGGATCATGGAGGATAGTGAGGATCATGAGCCGCGTTTACTGGAAGAGGCCATACTGGGCGTCATCAGTGCGCTGGATCGTCCGCGTTCACCGGCAGGCGAGGCGGTTGCCGCGTATTATGCGGAACGTAATGGAAGAACACCCGAACAGCGTCGTCGTTTCCGTCAACGCGTATTGCAGGTGACACTGGATGATTTGCGCCATGTGGTACGCGAATACCTGAAACCGGAACTGGCCAGTACGGCGGTGATTTCCGACCCCGGCAAAAAAGATTCCATCCTGTCCATGGGTCTGGCTGAGGAGCACGTCTGATGTCTGAACCTGCAACTTCGGAGTTTATCCAGGAAGCCAGCGATGATAATTTTGATGAACTGGTATTGATCAACTCATCCAAGGGACCGGTGCTGGTCAATTACTGGTCGAAAAAAGTCGGTCCCTGTATTCGTCAGTATCCCGTGTTGGAAAAACTGGCGAATGAATTTGGCGGGCGTTTCCTGCTGGTCAATCTCAATACCGATGAGCATCGTTCACTTGCCAAAGACTACGGTGTCACCAGTCTGCCGACCATGAAGCTGTTCCAGAAGGGGGTGGTGGTTGAAACCCTGCATGGTTATCAAGATGAGGGCGATATGAAGCGTGTAATGGTGCGTTACATGCCGCGCGCATCTGATAAGGCACTCACTGGGGCCGTGAAGCTATACCAGCAGGGTGAGACAGAAGATGCGCTGGTGATGCTGGCTGAGGCCACCATGGAAGATCCGCAAAATATTCGTCTGCCATTGACCATGGCACGTCTGCTGGTGACTGAGGGACGCCCGAATGAGGCCATGAATTTGCTGGCAAGCATGCCACTGGAACAAAGAGATGATATCGAGGTGAAGGCCCTGCGAGGGCAGATCGGATTTGTCCTGGTGGTGGGTGATGAGCCCAGCCCGGATGAATGGCAGGCCAATATTGAAGAAGACAACAATGATTGCAATTCACGTTATCAAATGGCCGCCTTGCACGCCCTGAACGATGAGTATGGTCGGGCGATGCAGGGGTTTTATGACATCCTGCAAATAAACCGCGAATTTAATGATGGTGCCGCCAGGCAGGCAATGATTACCCTGTTTTCAATACTGGGTGATGAACACGAACTGGTGGTCGAATACCGTGCAAAGTTACAGAAGATGTCTCATTAGGGCCAATTAATCGGCCACCGGGAAAAACAATCCGTTATGGTGTCTATATCACATGGACACAGAATGAAGGTGGGATTATGTCGGAACATAGTCGGTTTAGAAGGTTGTTTCTTCGGGGCGCGGGTCTGCTCGGCGCCGGCCTGGTTGTCAATGAGGCACAGGCGCACCATACAGACAGTCATTTTGATGACAAGTCTGCTCATCAACTGGTTTACCAGTGCAACAAGGCGGATCCTGATTACATAGGCCATATCCTGTTTTCCTGTGGCGAAATGCTGCGTACCTACGGTGATGACATCGAACTGGTCGTGACCGCATTTGGTCCCGGTGTCAATCTGCTGGGGAAGAGGCCGAAAAGAGTGATACCGTCAATACATCAGGAAAGGGCCAGCTCACTGGCGAGTTATGGCGTGGCGTTCCATGCCTGTGGCAACACCATGGACTCATTGGGATGGACAAAAGAAGACATAGTGGATTATGCCGAGGTGGTACAGGTGGGCGCTGTGGACTTGATGGAACTACAGGAAAAGGGATTCAGCTATATCAGCTGGTAAGCCGTGCGGGATAGAAACAGGGGACACTGTTTTCCGCGCCGTAATGGCCGTTGCGAAGAAATGGAATTATGGGAAAAATTGCCTATGCTAGTTAGATAAATATACTAAAAGCACGAAAAGGAGGGATGGATATGTCTGAAGAGGAAAAAAGTTTTTTTGGTGATTTCTGCATTTTTTGTACGATGGGTGCCATTGCACTGACTTCTGTGATCGTGTTGGCGGTCCTGGC
>JAPHTU010000294.1 GCA_026196145.1 Gammaproteobacteria bacterium | reverse complement strand
GCTCGTAAAAAATATCCAGGAAATCCTTACTTTCAATGGCCCTGGCCAGGCTTTCCTCGAACAATGCAAGCTCTTCGGGCGAGAGTAAACCAATTTGAGCGCCTTCAAATCCAACCGGTTTATTCATGAATTTCACCCAAATCACGCCATATGAAACCCCATTCTCAAAGAACATGCGATGAAAAGCAAACCAGCCCTTCATTCGCAAATACTCTATATGACCTGTAATTTCCCACAGGGTGACAAATGTTAATTTATCTGTATTCTCATCGTGAGCATGTACAATTCTTACACAATCTATAATTAGTTTAGGAATACTTAACAACTATCTGATTTTTATGCTATAAATTGAATTCACAAGGACTGTCTACAAGCCAGAAAGGCATTATTATCAAGACCGCAAACCCAACAAGCAGCGCCCTTCTTATCTGGTACAAGCAGCCTATTGTACTGGCTTTGGTCCTTTTGCTTTCCCTGATATCGATTATTAGTTACAAATCTTACCGCGAAGTCTCCTCCCTGCAGTCGAAACTGACCCATGCAGCCGAGATACCGCTGCAAAAAATACAATTTCTGGACTCCATGGCACATCACTCACGTGAGCGACAGGTACTGCTACGCGACATCGTCACGACGACAGATCCCTTCGATCGTGATGACATCATATTGAAGCATCAAAGACAGGCGGGTCTTTATCTGCATGCCAGAAACAGCCTGCAGGCACTGCTGAGTAACAATGATGAGAAAAATCTACTACAGAAAATAATCAATCATAATCAGGGAGGCTACCAGGTCCAGATTGATGTCGTGGATTACGTGGTGAATGATGAACCTGAAAAGGCACTGGATCTGATACGTGGCAACCTGGTCCCCACACATGAAAAAGTCTACCCGCTAATGCTGAAACTACGAGACCTGTTAATTACACAATCTGCAATAGCGACCAGCGCCAGCAAGAAACAGGCGGGGCAAGTAGTAAGCTATATCGCCAAACTATATATCTTTTCACTGGTTATCGGGATCCTTCTTGTTTTACTGGCATACGAGGTGCAGCGTAAGCACTACCGGGAGATTGCCTGGCAGGCCACTCATGACGCGCTGACAGGCCTTATCAATCGATACCAATTTGAATTCACGCTCGATGAAATAACCCGTGGCAAGAATGCGAACAAGGCATATGCATTATTTTTTATAGACATTGACCAGTTTAAACTAATCAACGACACCGTCGGTCACCATGCAGGCGATGAATTGCTGAGACAGATTTCAGCCCTGCTCTCGGAAAAAATGGATCCCGACATGATGCTGGCCAGGCTTGGTGGTGACGAGTTCGCCATCCTGGCACCGAACACCGGCAAGCATGATGTTGAAACCCTCGCGACAGAAGTCCTGGAGGTGTTTTCCAGCTTCCGCTTTTTATGGACAGATCACACATTTCAAATCACCGCCTCTATCGGCATGGTGTTGTTTGAAAGCCAGCAATTAAGCAAGGCAGAACTATTCACGGCCGCCGATCTGGCCTGCCATACCGCAAAGGACAGGGGACGTAATCGATACCATGTATATACCCCCTCGGACATGGAAACCAGGTCACGTCTGGATGAGATGCACCTGGCAACAAAGCTGCGCAAAGCCATTAACAACGACAATCTTGAGCTATACCATCAGCCGATCGTCCAGGTTGAGGATCATGACGACTTTCACCGTACCGAGATTCTTCTCCGTTATATAGAATACGACGGGCAGATTAGCAGACCCCATAAAATGATACTGGCCGCAGAGAAGTTTGGCTTTGCCAACACGCTGGATGAGTATGTGGTAGACAAGGTACTTCAGCATATGAAAGCAAGTCCGGCAAATGACATGGTCTACAACATCAACCTTTCCGGGCAGACGCTCGAGTCCAGGCATACCCTAAATCGCATTGTCCGCATGATAGATAAATATGGTGTCGCCCCCAGCCAGATATGTTTCGAAATAACAGAGACCGCTGCCATTATCCGGTTCACCGACGCACAGAAATTTATCAGTACATTACAGAAACTGGGCTGTGTCTTTGCACTGGATGATTTCGGCTCCGGTGTTTCATCATTCGGCCACCTGGATAAATTACCTGTTGATATGCTCAAGATCGATGCCAGCTTTGTACAAAATCTGGATACAGACGAATCCAGCCGCGCTATCGTGCTTGCCATACGCGAAGTTGCCAAGGCCTTTGGTATCAAGGTAGTCGCCGAGGGCGTGGAGAATGAACTGATCCGTGCACAGGTGGAACAGCTCCATATTGACTATGCACAGGGTTATGGCATTGCCATGCCCATGCCATTAAATGAAAAAATAGATGAAAAAATTGCCTGATAGTCAGCTATAAGGCATGTCTACAGTAAGCCCCTGCCCTGACATTCAGCTGAATGTCGCCATCAAATCCCTGATTTCATCTATCCCCTGCTGTATGTAAGCCCTGGCAGGATGCTGACCCCATACCGGCTTTGGCCACGAAAGATCATTTTTATACCGTACAATATGGTGAACATGGAGCTGTGGTACCACGTTACCCAGGGCCGCGATATTCAGTTTATCTGCCTTGAAGTGTTCAACCAGGTAGTGTCCCAGGCGGGATGACTCGGACATCAGCAGATGCTGATCAGCCTCGCATAACTGGTGAATCTCGCTGATGTTCTCCCTGTCAGGCACCAGAATGAACCATGGATAGCTGGCATCATTCATCAATAACAGATGGCATAACTCAAGTCTGGCCAATACAATGCAGTCCTTGTGTAACTGTGGATGCAGTTCAAACATACAAACCCCTGATTGATATTCGTTGCTGCATTATTGCTTGAAATAAGGAATATTGCATGACACGCTTTGCACCGCATATCTGCAGGGACATGGCAGGCATCAAGACCCGAACAATGAGAAATATCATCAATCTACCACGTACCAGTTTAATTGCCGGCATATTCATATGCCTGTGCGAACTCTCAAATGTTGCCATTGTGCATGCCGCCAAACCCGCACAACCCAGAGTGGTTGTTACACAGGCACAGCTTGGTACCATCATTAATGAGTTAAGGCTTTCCGGCACCGTGTCCTCGCCTCGGGTCGCCAGGCTATCCACGGAAGTCAGTGGCCTGATTAAAGACATCCATGTCGATGAAGGTTCGGCAATCAAGGCAGGCGAAATACTCATCAGCCTCGACACAGAACTGGAAAACCTGTCGTTGCAGGCAGCCCGGGCAACGACGCAACGTGCAAGAGCTGAACTCGACGATGCCAGACGACGTCTGGCGGATGGCAAACAACTGGCCAAGCAAAAGACAGTCTCTGCAAACGAACTCAAATCCCTGCAGGCGGAGGTCAATATTGCCAGCGCCACTTTGCAACGCTACAGCGCAGAAGAACAGTTGCAACAATCCCGCCTGCAGCGCCACCAGTTGAGCGCACCTTTTGATGGCATCATCAGCAAGCGCTTCATTGAATCCGGCGAATGGATCAAGCCGGGTGATGCTGTCATGGAACTGGTCGCCAATGAAAACCTGAGGATAGACTTTCAGATACCGCAAAAAGACTTCCCCAGAATCAACGCCACGTCTGAAATACTTATCCATCTGGACGCCATCCCGAATCGCACCCTGAAAGGCAAAATCCAGACGATCGTCCCCTATAGTGATACGGATACCCGAACATTTCTGCTGCGCGTGCTTTTAACTGACTCAAATCCCGCGATAGCCCCCGGTATGTCAGCGCGTGGTCTGCTGCGACTGAAAACCAGCACTACCGGCATCGTGATTTCGCGTGATGCCATACTCAGATATCCGGACGGCCGTATTACCGTATGGGTGGTCAATACGGTCAATGGCAGGCATGAAGTTTCCGAGAAAAGCGTTACAACCGGTACCAGCTTTAATGACCGGATTGCCATACTTGACGGACTCAAGGAAGGTGAACGGGTTGTCGTAAAGGGCAATGAGTCGCTCAGGGACGGTCAGACCGTCATGCTGCAGACACAGTAGCCCCCGTGTTTGAATCAACTATCAAGCACGGCACGTTGATGACGGTGCTGACGCTTATCATCTGTGTACTGGGCGTCGTCGCCGCACTGAAAATTCCGGTTCAGATGATCCCGGATCTCGAGGTTCGAACCGTCTCTATCCGCACGTCCTGGCCGGGCGCCACACCACAGGACGTTGAAAAGGAGATATTGATTGAGCAGGAAGAACACCTGCGCAGCGTACCGTCACTACAGCGAATTGTATCCACTGCATCATTTGGCAGGGCACGTATCGAACTGGAGTTTCCATTCGGCATCGACCTGAATGATGCCATGATCAATATCAGCAATGCCCTGAGTCAGGTGCCCTCCTACCCCAATAACGTGAATGAACCACGTATCTATGCGACTTCGTTCTCTGCAAATTCATTTATGTATTATCGCGTCATGCCACTGGACGGAAATCCACGCAATCTGGACATGGTGCCGCTGCAGGATTACGTCAAGGACAACGTCGCTTCAAGAATGGAGACCGTACCGGGCGTGTCCGAGGTGCGCACCTATGGTGGCGCGGAACGCCAGATTCAGATTCTGCTCGACCCCGCCAAACTTGCCGAGCGTAACCTGACCGTATCCGATGTCAGACTGGCAATCCGGCAGCAAAACCGTGATATATCAGGGGGCGAGATTGAATCGGGTAAACGTCGCTATCTGTTACGAACCGTCGGCCGCTTCAGGAACCTGGATGATCTGCGCCAGTTGATATTGACCCGCCGCGGTGATGCCGTGGTGCGCCTTGGCGAGGTGGCTGAAATCAAACTGGACCATTTTGAGGTCAATCGCATTTCCTATACCGACGGTAAACCCGTGATTGGCATGTCTGTACGCCGACAGGCGGGCTCCAACGTTATTGATATCAAGCGGGCGCTGACAAAGGAAGTCGCTGATATCAATGAGGAGGTACTGAAACCTGCCGGCATGAAAATGCGCCTGGTTGCAGATGATGTGGGCTATGTACAGGCTTCGATATTCAATGTCTGGAAGAACCTTGCCATCGGTGCCGTGCTGGCAAGCCTGGTCATGTTCCTGTTTTTAAGATCAGGCAGCGCCACGCTGGTCGGCATCCTGGGTATTCCGGTCTGCACCATTGCCGCCTTTCTCGGTCTGTTACTCGCGGGCCGTACCATTAATGTCATTTCACTGGCTGGCGTGGCCTTTGCCATCGGCATGACACTGGATAACAGCATTGTGGTACTGGAAAGTATAGAACTCGCACGCCGTAAGGGGATGAACAGGATAACTGCGGCTATCGACGGGGTACGCAAGGTATGGCCTGCGATACTGGCATCCACCCTGACCACCATCCTGGTATTCATCCCGATTATCTTCATTACCGAAGAGGCTGGGCAACTCTATTCGGATATCGCCATCGCCATCTCGGCATCCATTCTGGCCTCCATGCTGTTTGCCATCGCCGTATTACCCATGGCAACCACCCGACTGCATTTCAACACCAGTATTCTGGATGCAAAACACGACTGGAAGGCGCGAGTCGTAAAAACGGTAGACTGGC
>JAPHTU010000203.1 GCA_026196145.1 Gammaproteobacteria bacterium | reverse complement strand
ACTATGTATAGCGCACACACGTGCGCGACATCATTATGCTGCGAGCGCTGCCTTTGCTTTTTCAGCCAATGCTGCAAAGCTGGCTTTATCGTCAACAGCCAGTTCAGCAAGAATCTTCCGATCAACGTCAATTTCCGCTTTGTGCAGACCGTTAATCAGGCGGCTGTAGGATAAACCACACTCACGCGCAGCGGCATTGATACGGGTAATCCATAATGAACGAAACTGACGCTTCTTCTGGCGGCGATCACGATAGGCATATTGACCTGCCTTGATAACGGCCTGTTTGGCAACACGATAAACACGACTACGTGCGCCGTAATAACCTTTTGCTTTCTTTAATACTTTCTTGTGTTTTGCGCGTGCAACAACACCACGTTTTACTCTAGCCATGGGTCAACTCCTGATGTTGTTAGGCGTAAGGAAGCATCTGTTTGACCAGACCTTCATCAGCTTTATGAATATAAGACGGCTCACGCAGATGGCGCATACGCTTGGTAGGCTTCTTCGTCAGGATATGACGACGATGCGACTGATTTCGCTTGAACTTGCCGGTAGCGGTTTTGGTAAACCGCTTGGCAGCGCCGCGATTGGTTTTCAATTTAGGCATAACAACGTTTCCTCAATACTAATTAAATTCAAAATATTGAAATCAGATCTTGGGGTTTCCAAAGGGGAGAAGTCTTACTCTCCCCTTTGGTCACAAGCAAAAATCACATTTTTTGCGCCGTGATCCAATTCAACAAATTCTTGCCACCGAAACTAATGTTTCAGTGGGGCTAAAACCATGACCATCTGCCGTCCTTCGAGTTTCGGGTATTGTTCAACCTTCCCGTACTCTTCCAAATCGGCTTCAACTCGTTCCAATAATTTGGCACCGAGTTCCTGATGGGCCATTTCTCGCCCGCGGAAACGCAGAGTGACTTTGGTTTTGTCACCGTCACTAAGGAAACGTATCAGGTTACGTAACTTCACCTGATAATCCGCTTCCTCAGTACCTGGCCGGAATTTAATTTCCTTGACCGTTGTTTTCTTCTGCTTTTTCTTGGCCTGCTGTTTCTGTTTGCTATTTTCGTAACGGTATTTACCGTGGTCCATAACACGACAGACAGGCGGATCCGCGTTCGGTACGATTTCCACTAAATCCAGACCTGCATCGACGGCACTTTGACGTGCCACCTCTATATCTACGATGCCGACCTGTTCTCCATCGGCGCCAATCAATCTGACGGATGGTGCGGTAATCGCCTCATTCAGGCGGTTCTCTTTTTCTGCTGCGATATTTCAGTCCTCCAAATAAAAAACCCCAACCTGGTAAGCCAACGCGCTTACTCGGTTAAGGCGGTACGGCCGTGGCTCTTGATTTCCTCGGAAAGCTTCCCGGCAAATACCTCAATTGGCATACTACCCAGGTCGTTTCCGGTACGTGTGCGCACGGCCACGGTGTTCTGTTCCATCTCGCGATCGCCTACGACCAGCTGGTATGGAACGCGTTGCATACTAAGCTCGCGGATTTTAAGGCCGATCTTCTCATTTCTCAAGTCCGTTTCGGCCCGTATTCCTTGATTGTTAAGGATTTCTTTCACTTTTTCCGCATATTCGGCATGTTTGTCGGTAATATTGATTACCGTCGCCTGAACAGGCACCAGCCAGGCGGGCAAAGAGCCCGCAGAGTTTTCGAGTAAAATCCCGATAAAGCGCTCGAAGGAACCCAAAATAGCGCGATGAAGCATCACGGGTACCTGTCGGACACTATGCTCATCGATATAGTGTGCATCCAGGCGACCCGGCATGGAGAAATCCACCTGGATAGTGCCACACTGCCAGACCCGCCCGATACAGTCCTTCAGGGAGAATTCAATCTTGGGCCCGTAGAAAGCACCCTCACCCGGCAGTTCCTCCCAGGGCAGTTCCATGCTGTCCATTGCCTCGGCCAGTGCCTTTTCAGCCTTATCCCAGCTTTCGTCACTACCCACACGTTTTTCCGGGCGGGTAGACAGCCGATAGATCACTTCATGGAAGCCAAAATCCTCATAGACGGAATGCAGGAAATCAATAAAATCGGTGACCTCAGGCTGGATTTGCTCTTCGGTACAGAAGATATGTGCATCATCCTGGGTAAAACCGCGCACTCTCATCAGGCCGTGTAAGGCACCGGAGAGCTCGTTACGGTGACAGGAACCAAACTCGGCCAGACGCAGCGGTAAATCACGATAACTTTTCAGCCCCTGATTGAAGACCTGT
>JAPHTU010000293.1 GCA_026196145.1 Gammaproteobacteria bacterium | reverse complement strand
GGTAATAAGTTGCTCAACCTCATCGACTATCTCATGGCAAAGCTCAGCCTTGTTCTTTCTATCTGTAAAATCTGGAAACTCAAAGTATATCAGTCCGCCTATAACGAATATGGGCCCGGTTTCCTGCTGGAAGTGCCACGCGCCTTTGGACAGGCTACGCTTAACAGCTGCTTCATGTTTGGATAGCTCTGGCTCTGGCTTGGGATCAAGCCAGCTGCAGTCACGATTGATGCAAAAGTATTCGACTACCTGTTGTTCAAAGTAAGACTGGCTGGCCGTATGAGGTCCTGTGGCCAATATGGTTCTTCCTTCAAGGATGATCATGATCCGCTGCAAATGATCTACAAACAGGCTGAAATCCGCTCCGGATTCTATTTTTCTCAGGTCGTTATTTAACGAAGCTATAATGCGACTGGTTGCCCATCCCCAGGATATTTTCTTTTTCCTTTCTGCTGCAGTACGTGACGTCGATTGATAGGAATGCTGAAGCACTTGTGAATAGGCCTCGATCATAGCGTCAAGAGTGAGCATCACAAACTCACGCTGCTCATTATCTCCGCGCTCTATTACATAATGCGCTATTTCGGCTAGTTTATCGGAAGCTTGCTCGTTTGATGAAAGAAGTTGTGAACGGTATCCCGAATTTTCACAACTGCCGACACCGGGGTAGAACAGCATTAATGATATGGCAAGAAGTAATGTCCGGCATGGGATGTAGGGCATGTTTAATTATTCCGGCAAACGATTCAAACAAACTGCTTATAAAAAGTTTCATGCGATCTGGCATTGGTTAAACCCATGTTTACCATATTGTAGTTATAGCTGGCTACGCAAGAGGGGGCAGTTCATGTCAAAGAGGCGTGTTGAAAATGAATATACTGAAACTTGCAGCGCGAAATCCTGTAGTCGCTTCAGTGTTTGCTTTGAAGCTTTCCAGGTTATGTTGCTGATGCTTGATAGATACTAATAAGGTATCAATTACCAACAATCGCCAGCAACACACCAGCCGCAACCGCGGAACCAATCACGCCGGCAACATTAGGTCCCATGGCCTGCATCAGTAAAAAGTTTTGTGGGTTGGCTTCCTGACCGACCTTGTTGGCGACCCTCGCCGCCATGGGTACGGCAGAAACACCGGCGGCGCCGATTAACGGATTGACCGCTCCGCCTGTCATGCGGTGCATCAACTTGCCCATCAGAACGCCTGCGGCTGTACCAATTGAAAAGGCGAAGATACCCAGTGCCAGGATTCCCAGGGTTTCCATGCTCAGGAATTTATCTGCTGACAGTTTGGAGCCAACGGCAAGGCCAAGGAAGATGGTGACGATATTGATTAACTCGTTTTGTGCAGTGCCACTGAGGCGATCGACTACACCGGACTCCTTTAGCAGGTTGCCAAAGGCCAGCATCCCAATCAGCGGCGTTGCCGTTGGCAGTAGCAGTATTGCCAGACCAACCAGCAGGAAGGGAAACAGTATCTTTTCATAGCGACCCACCGGGCGTAACTGGGTCATGACGGTTTGGCGTTCTTCCTCTGTGGTCAGCCACATCATGATGGGTGGCTGTATCAGTGGCACCAGTGCCATGTAGGAATAGGCCGCGACGGCAATCGCGCCCAATAGTTCGGGTGACAGTCGGGAGGCAAGGAAAATTGCAGTGGGTCCATCGGCACCACCAATAATGGCGATTGCGGAGGCGTCAGCCAGGCTGAACTCAATGCCCGGCAGGTGATTCATCAGGATGGCGCCAATCAATGTAATGAAGATGCCGAATTGTGCGGCCGCACCCAGAATAGCCAGGCTCGGTCTTGCCAGTAGTGGCCCAAAGTCGGTCATGGCGCCCACGCCCATAAAGATCAACAGGGGGAACAGTCCATTGCTAATACCCAGCTCATAAAGAATACCAAGGATGCCGTCAGGGCCTGCAATACCGGCCAGTGGAATATTGGCCAGAATGCCACCAAAACCGATTGGTAATAGCAGCAGGGGTTCAAAGTTTTTGACAATGGCAAGATAGATGAGCAAGCCACAGATCGCCATCATAATGATCTGGCCAATCGTGAAGTTGGCGAGTCCGGTCGACTCCCATAGTTTTAATATGCCTTCAGTCATCGATCTAGGTAATGTTCAGCAGGACTTGGTCAACCTGAATGGCATCACCCTTGTTCACGTGGATGGCGCCAACATGACCATTTGCCGAGCAGCGTATCTGGGTCTCCATTTTCATGGCCTCAATGACAATCACAACCTGTCCTGCAGATACCTGATCACCGGGAGAAACCGGAATATCGATGACACTGCCGGCAAGCGGTGCCTTGATGAGTTCGGTTGCGCTGCAGTCGTCACTTTCAGTTGCAGGTGACGGGCTGCCAACAGGGGCTGCCTGCTCGTTGCTGGAAATGATATTGCCAGTGGCTGGCTCAACCTGAACATTGAAGGTACGGCCATCGACATTGACCCGATAGGCCTCTGGCCCGGATGAGGCCGTCGGCGCGACAGCTTGCGCTTTTGGTGTTGCTGCTTCGTCGGCCGCCGTTGGTGCTGGTTCAAAGGCATCCGGGTTATCACGGTTCTTGAGGAATTCCAGGCCGACCTGCGGGAACTGGGCATAAATCAGGACGTCGTCAACGACATTGTCAGCCAGCTTGATCCCTTCTTTTTCGGCTATCTCCTTAAGCTCTTTGGTTAGCGCCTCCATCTCGTTATCGATGAGGTCGGCCGGGCGACAGGTAATGGCTTCACCGCCTTCGAGTACGCGCTGCTGCAATTCACTATTGACCTCGGCAGGCGATGCACCATATTCGCCTTTCAGGATACCGGCAGTTTCCTTTGAAATCGTTTTATAGCGTTCGCCTGATAGCACATTGATAACCGACTGGGTGCCAACAATCTGCGAAGTCGGGGTTACCAGTGGTATATAACCCAGGTCTTTTCGCACGGATGGAATCTCGGCCAGTACTGCGTCCATCTTGTCCAGTGCATTTTGTTCACGCAGCTGGTTTTCCATATTGGTCAACATGCCACCGGGTACCTGTGCAATCAGGATACGTGGGTCAACACCTTTCAGGCTGCCTTCGAAGGCAGCATATTTTTTGCGTACTTCACGGAAATAAATTGCGATCTCTTCAATCAGTTCGATATCCAGGCCGGTATCCCGCTCAGTGCCTTGTAGCATGGCCACCATTGATTCTGTTGGTGAATGACCATAGGTCAGGCTCATGGATGATATCGAGGTATCGGCAACATCAAGGCCGGCTTCAGCAGCCTTGATCAGTGTGGTTGTCGACATGCCGGTTGTTGCATGGCTATGAAGTGAAATACTCAGGTCGCAACTTTGCTTGATGCGTGACACCAGTTCATAGGCGGTATAGGGCTTTAACAGGCCGGCCATGTCCTTGATGGCAATCGAGTGACAACCCATATCTTCAAGTTGTTTGGCCATATCCAGCCAGGTATCCATGGTATGGACCGGGCTGTCGGTGTAGCAGATCGTGCCCTGCGCATGTTTGCCGGCAGCAATGGTTGCCTTGACTGCTCTATCCAGGTTGCGCAGGTCATTCATAGCATCAAAGATACGGAAGATATCCATACCGTTTTCTGCAGCACGTTCGACAAATGTCTCAATGACATCATCGGCATAATGGCGATAGCCAAGTACGTTTTGACCACGTAGCAGCATTTGCTGACGTGTATTTGGCATCGCTGCCTTTAACAGGCGCAGGCGCTCCCAGGGGTCTTCGCCAAGAAAGCGAATGCAGGCATCAAATGTTGCACCACCCCATGTCTCTAATGACCAGTAACCGACCTTGTCGAGTTTCTCGGCAATGGGCAGCATGTCCTCGATGCGCATCCGGGTTGCAAACAATGACTGGTGTGCATCGCGCAGCACGACGTCCGTTAATTGAAGCGGTTTACTCATAACAATATAAAGCGGGTAGTACTATCAGAGAGCAGTTTTATGCACTGACCGGTTCCGATAGTGGTGGATGGCGGTTTGTATGGCAGCGATAAGCGGTTTGTCGTCACTACAGCTGGGAGTGTGTTCATCAATGGGGGCAAACAGGCGAAGCAGATTCATGCAGGCTATCAGCAGGGCCAGTATGATAAATACCGTACCCATCCCGATAACCATGAGTTCAACTGATGTGCTGAGTAATGTATCGACTGGCATAATGACTCCTTCATGTTCGCTGGATTATCCAGCGTTTGTCACAATGGTCCGCGTCTCTGTGGACGTTTATTGTCGTGAGTTAAGGGCCTATCCCGAAGCCAGACTCACCTGTATTGCCGAGACCGGATTGTGCCTTCAATCATCATATTTTCATAATTTAATTTGCCAATAAACGGTATTAAAGCAATGGTTTATTTTGAAAGTTAATTGTCACCTAATAGCATTAACCAATTGAAATTAATAAGTAATAAATTTAAAAACAAGAATTAGCTTGAATAGAAAAATATTTAACTCTGTTCACTATCAATTCAGGGTTCAAGGTTAAGTGCCTATGCTTTGTAGCCTGTTTATACTTAATTATATTGTAGTTATAAGCCTCACAATATCGGGCAGTGCACTCCTGATACGTATCGTGTCTATCAATAGTATGATGAGGGGATGATTCAAGTAGCCCACCGAATGTCCAGCATCGAGCCATTTCATGTCATGGATATCCTCGCACGGGCGCGTCAGCTGGAATCCCAGGGCCGGCATATTGTGCATATGGAGGTGGGAGAACCGGACTTCGTTACGCTACCCGGGATCGTTGATGCCGGCCGTCAGGCACTTGCCGATGGCAAGGTGCACTATACGCCTGCGACCGGTTTGGTGGAGTTACGTGAGGCAATAAGTGCCTGGTACCTGCGTGAGTACGATGAAGTTGTGCCGATGGAACGTATCGTCGTGACACCCGGTGCATCCGGTGCATTACAATTGGCTCTTGGCGTCACGGTCAACCCGGGTGATGGTGTATTGATCGCAGATCCGGGATATCCATGTAACCGGCATATGGTGGCCATGTACGGTGCCGAGATCCATGGCATCCCGGTTGATGAGACATCCAACTTCCAGTTGAACCTGGATCTGATCAGGCAACATTGGCAGTCCAATAGCCGTGCCGTAATGCTGGCCTCACCATCGAATCCCACCGGCACCCTGATAGAGCCTGCAGAACTTGGCCGCATCTGTGACTTTGTTAAACAGCAGCAGGGTGTTGTGATTGTTGATGAGATATATCATGGACTGATCTATCAGGGCGACGTTATATCGGCAGTCGGCGCAGGTGACAATGTCATAGTGATCAACAGTTTTTCAAAATATTTTGGTATGACGGGCTGGCGTCTCGGCTGGCTTGTGGCACCGTATGAGTTAATCAATCCAATCGATCGGCTTGCCCAGAATATCTTTCTTGCGCCGGCAACTCCTTCACAATATGCCGCCCTCGTCGCCCTGTCAGAATCACTGAAACCGGCACTGGATGAGCGGCGTAACCAGTTTCAGCAACGCCGTGATTATCTCCTGCCAGCTATAAGGGAGTTGGGATTCGAGACTCCATGCAAGCCCCAGGGAGCCTTTTATCTTTATGCACGTAGTACTGCTCTGGCCGGGGACAGTATGGCACTGTGTCGTGACTTGCTTGAGCAGGCGGGCGTGGCCATTACACCTGGTGTGGACTTTGGTAATAATCATAGTAATGATTTTGTGCGCTTTGCCTATACCACCGGCATGGATGAACTCAAGACCGGTGTATCGGCGATCAGACAATATCTCAGCTAATCATTTCCCCTGCTATTTCATGACTGTAGTATTCTCGATCTCACCTGTATCAAATAACATCAAACTATGATCAGACCATTATTGTTTTTGTCTTGCCTGCTGGCCATGTCGGCGGCGATGGCTGAAGGCCTGGCAGTGAATGTCTCGGTCAGTACCGTGGAGCAGGTTGCCTATTTTCCACGAGGTAGTGCGCCGGCAACGACACTCAGTCTGAATGATGCGACGTTGTCCGCACAAATACAAAGTGCGGTAGTCGATATACCCGTTATGGTTGCCGACACAGTTAACCATGGTGATGTACTGGTCAGGCTGGATTGTCGTAACAGCATAGCCGTCAACCAGTCGAATCAGGCACGCCTGTCACTGGCAGAGTATCAACTACAACGCGCTACCGAGCTGAGTAAAGACAAGCATATCTCGGAGGAAATATTACGAACCCGCAAAAGTGAAATCGTGATTGCACGCTCGGCAGTAAAGGTCAGTGCGGTAGATGTCGAACGTTGTACGGTGCATGCACCTTTCAGGGGTGTTGTGACGCAGCGCCTGGCAGATACCGGAGAATGGGTCAACCAGGGCGAGCCCCTGGTTCAACTGGTGGATCTCGATAATGTCGAGGTGTCTGCTAAGTTGGCTGCTCGATCGGTTAATGAATTGAGCGACATCACGCAGTTTGACTTTGTTGCAGGTGAAAGCCATTTCCCGCTCGAACTCAGGAAAATAGCCGATGTTGTCGACAAGACAACACGTACCAGGGAAGTCCGACTGCTGTTTACCGGTAAACGGGCACATCCTGGCCAGAGTGGACGCCTGGTCTGGCAGCAGGCGCAACGTTATTTGCCAGCCAGTTTTCTGGTCCATCGTGATGATCAATATGGTGTATTCATTGTTGAAGATGACAGGGCGAAGTTTGTGCCTGTAGCTGGAGCCCAGGAGGGTCGACCGGTACGTATCGACCTGCCAGACGACGCGTTGTTGATTGACAAAGGCCGCCAGGCCGTCAGGCACAACGACCTGGTTAATATCCGCAACTAAAATCCACGCCCCGTGTTTTCCCGATTCCTGACCAACCATGTCTTTGCCAACCTGGCGTTTGCGCTGGTGATTGTTATTGGTTCGCTCAGTTATTTCATTATGCCGAGGGAAAAAGACCCGACCATCAATTTCAACTGGATACAGGTGATGACCTTTCTGCCCGGGGCCTCCGCAGGTGATGTTGAAAAAAAGATTACCGACCCGTTGGAAGAGGCCATCAGGCGGGTGGACGATATCCGCTTTGTTACCAGCACCAGCCGTGAAAGCCTGTCCAATATCCTGATTCGCTTCGATGAGATCAGTGAGCGCGATTATGAGCGTCGGGTGAATGACCTGAGGCGGGAAGTCCAGGCAATTGAAGACACCGAATTGCCGGTAGAAGTAGAGACTCCCATATTGTTTGAAATTACCACCGACAATGCCCTGCCAACCGCCACCGTGCTTATTACCGGTCAGAGTGATGATGAGAACCTGCGCCAGCAAGCCAACCAGATTGAAAAGGAACTGGAACGGCTGCAGGGCGAGCTGGTCAAGCTGCAGTACTGGGTGAAGGAGAAAGGCCTGCGGGTCATTGTCGTG
>JAPHTU010000013.1 GCA_026196145.1 Gammaproteobacteria bacterium | reverse complement strand
GCGTTCATTGGTGACAGTCAGGGTATCGCAAATCAACTGGTGCCATTTCTGTGTTGATATCAATTCCGCCACGCTGGCCAGGCGTTCCGGTTCCATGGACAAGGTAGAGAATCTTGAGAGCTGGAAAGAAAGTGACCTCTTTAGCGATAAAGAGAGGGTGGTGCTTGAATACACGGAGGCAGTTACCTATTCGGATCAGCAGGTAAGTGATGAACACATCCAACGGTTAAAAGACTTCTTTGACGAAGATGGCATTGTCGAGCTAACCGGGCTTATCGCCTTCCAGAATTTATCCAGCAAGTTCAACAGCGCCCTGGATGTTCCACCGCAGGGTTTTTGTAAAGTTCCCTCGGCTGGTCAATCTGGTAAATGAAGCCATCATTTATCACCAATACCCGTTCTAGCTACGGTTTGCCTGCCATTGTGTTTCACTGGCTGGTTGCTTTACTGTTTATTGGCCTGTTTGCCCTGGGGCTCTACATGGTCGACCTGGATTACTATAATGCATGGTATAACCGTGCGCCGTGGTGGCATAAGGCTTTGGGTATTGTATTAACGGTGTTGCTGGTTATACGTTGGTGCTGGCGTTTGTTGAATGTTGTGCCAGCACCGTTAGGACTTGATCGGCACTGGCAGTATTTAACCGTACGGGTTGTTCACCAGCTATTTTATATACTGCTAGCCGTAGCCTGTGTCAGTGGTTATTTCATCTCGACTGCCAAGGGATCTGCGATAGATGTATTCGACTGGTTTGAGCTGCCGGCAATTATACAATTGGATGAATCCTGGCAGGCCTGGGTAGCCCGTATTCATGAATGGTCGGTTTATTTCACGGCAGGCTTGATGGTGTTGCATTCACTGGCCGCCCTGAAGCATCATTTCATCAATCATGACAAAACAATGATAAGGATTCTGATACCAATCAAACCTGAGGAGAGTGACGGATGAAAACACTACAAATTTTATTGCTAGCTTTCGGGCTTTATGGCGCCAATGCCATTGCCGCGGATTATGTGATTGACAAGAAGGGTATGCATGCCTCGATCCAGTTCAAGATCTCCCATCTGGGTTATAGCTGGCTATGGGGTCGTTTTAATGATTTCGATGGGGAGTTTTCATACGATAAAAACAGCCCTGAAAAATCCCGTGTATCAGTTGCCATCAGGACGGCCAGTGTGGACAGTAATCATGCAGAACGTGACAAGCACCTTCGTGATGACAGGTTTCTGCATGTTGAAAAGTATCCGGAATCCCGTTTTGTCAGTACAGCTTATGAGCCGGCCGGTGATGGCACGGCAGTATTGAAGGGAAATTTTACATTGCGAGGCGTGACACGTCCGATTGAGATCAAGGTGAAGTTTATAGGCGAGGGGAAAGATCCATGGGGTGGTTATCGTGCCGGATTTGAAGGCAAAACCCGTATTGCACTGGCCGATTACGGCATAGTGAAAAATCTTGGCCCCGCTTCAAAGGAACTGGATCTGTTTCTTGCGGTCGAGGGTGTGCGCAAGGATAAATAGGAGATGATTCACCGATTGGTAAGTTAGCTGATTTGCCTGTAGAGTGGCGCCTCTCGTGGCGCCGGATTTTTCTGGCCTGCCACGTCTTACTTACTCAGCAGGTTTGGTATGTCATCTTTGCGTGTACGGTACCAGACTATTGAGTATGGTGACGTCGATATCCATCTACGCACACTGCGTGATCGTCAACAATTTGACGACGAGGATGGCGCTGCCGAGTCTCTTGGTGTTTCACCCGCATCCTGGCCATTATTTGGTGTCGTCTGGGATTCCAGCACTGTTTTGTCCCACTTGATGTCTGATTACGACATATCCGGCAAGCGGATACTGGAGGTTGGTTGCGGAATTGGCCTCAGCAGCCTGGTGCTTAATCAACGCAATGCCGATATCACGGCGACTGACTATAACCCTGAAGCAGAACGTTTCCTGGAACAGAATGTCAGCTTAAATCAGGGCAGGGCAATCCCGTTTATTCGTACTGGTTGGGGTGATCTGGATACCGGCATCGGGGAGTTTGACCTGATCATTGGTAGTGATCTGCTTTATGAGCCGGACCATGTCGAATTGTTATCAGGGTTTATTCAACAGCATGCAAGTGCCACTGGTGAAGTCATCCTGGTCGATCCGGGGCGCGGTCTGTATGCACCATTTTCCCGGCAAATGATCAGCTATGGTTATGATTACCAGCACGAACAAATCAGGACGGTGGACTATCTGGCTAAACCATTTAATGGGCATCTGCTAATGTTTCAACGTTAATTCGGCTGATATTTTCGGCAGAAAAAATCCGGGCAGGTCACGTATAATTTCAATCCGTATAGCGTATTAACATGACACCCCGAGATATCGAATCATGTCTGGCGAAGAATCAGAATTACTGAGTGAAGAAAAAAGCAAGTCGGAGATCAAGCGTGAACTGGAGGCCCTGAAGGATCTCGGTCGTGAACTGCTTGACTTGCCTGCCAGGCAATTACTGCAGGTTCCCCTGGATGACACCACGCACACAGCCATTGTCGATGCACATGGAATGAAGAAGGGTGCCCTCAAGCGTCAGCTACGATATATCGGCGGTTTGTTGAAGAATGAAGATGCGGCGGCCATTCGTGCTGAACTGGACAGGCTTCAGCAACCACATCGACAGCAGGTAAGGGCGCATCATGAAGTGGAGCAATGGCGTGATTCGTTGATTGCCGGTGACGATTCGGTACTTCCGGATCTGGCCAGTCGTTTTGCTGATCTGGACCGTCAGTACCTGATGCAACTGGTACGTAATGCCAGGAAAGAGCAGCAACAGGAAAAGCCACCCAAGTCCGCGCGCGTCATCTTCCAGTATCTGAAAGAGCTGCAGGAGAATGAACAGTAGTAAATATTGAGTGTGTTCCATCACGCGCTATTGTTTTAGAGTTACCTTTTAGCTGTGTAAGTAACGGCGATGCGGAATCTGTCTGAACTTGAATTTAGGCTATGATCTATCATTTATGGCCATAGTCACGATGGAGAAATCCGGATGAAGCTTTATGATTTGGAGATATCAGGCAACTGCTACAAGATCCGCTTGTTCCTGGCTGTTTTGGGTATCGAATACACCAGGATTCCGGTCGATGTGAAAGCGGGTGAGAACAAGACCAGCGAGTTTCTCGAGATGAATCCCAATGGGCTTGTCCCGGTGCTGACTGATGGGGCTACCACGATTTATGATTCTGCGGCCATACTGGTCTATCTGGCCAAAACCTATGCGGATGAGGAGTGGCTTCCGGGCGAGCCGATTCAACTATCTAGTGTCGTCAGGTGGCTAGCGTTTGAACAAAGCGAGGTTCGCTATGGTTTGTGTCGTGCGCGTGCCAAATTGCTTAATATGCCGACACCATTGGCGCAATTAGGAACGCTTGAGGATAGCCAGGCCCTTGCACGCCAGGCACTGGACATCCTGGAAAAGCAGCTTACGCAAAATGATTGGCTGGCTGGCGGCCTGAAACCAACGATCTGCGATATTGCCTGCTATCCCTATACGGCAATGGGACCCGAAGGTGGAGTATCACTGCAGCCATATACTGCGGTACGGCGATGGATGGAAAAGATCGAGAGCCTTGATGGGTATATCGCATTACCTGGGCAGGTTCGCATATAACAATATATAAATGTGGTTGTGTCACAAGGCCCGCAACCTGAATACAAGGAACATACCGATGCAAATATCACAACCAGCAGACAAAACATGCCCGGAAAGTGAAATCTTTGAGCAAATCTTGTCACTGGATGGTAAGGAGATACTTGAACTGGGCTGCGGCAACGCGGACCTGACTCGTCTGATAGCCACCTCAGGTCATGACCGGAAGATCACGGCGACCGAGGTTGACGAGGTACAGCATGCCAAAAATATGTCGATACATGATTTGCCTAATGTGACCTTTATAGAGGCCGGTAGTGAGGCACTGCCATTGGCCGATGAATCGTTTGACGTGGTTCTTATGTTCAAGTCCCTGCATCACGTGCCTTTGGACCTGATGGGAAAGGCCCTCAGCGAGACCAAAAGGGTACTCAAGCCCGGTGGCCTGGCTTATATATCCGAACCCATCTTTGAAGGGGATTTTAACGAGGTGTTACGCCTCTTTCACGACGAGCAGGCGGTCAGGCAGGCGGCATTTGAGGCGTTGAAACAGTGTGTTGATAATCAAGAGCTTGTTTTGGCAGATGAAATATTTTTTAACACGCCGACAACCTTTGAGGATTTTGATGATTATGAAAACAGGGTGATTAATGTCACTCACTCCAGCCATCGGTTGTCCCCGGAGCAGTACAAGAGGGTAAGGGAGCAGTTCTCGCTCAATATGCAGGACGATGGCGCCAGCTTTCTGATACCCATACGTGTGGATCTGTTGCAGAAAAAAGTCTGAATATTTTGGTTATATGCAGAAGTAGGCGCGCTGACTTTGGTATTATTGGGATAATAATTATCAGAAGATGTGCCGGGTCCGTATTGATGACCGGTATTGTTATGGAGAAAAGGATTTCCGATGCGATGGACTAATTTCATACTTATTCAATTCCTGCTGATAGCAGTAGCTGGCGGTATTGTTTACTTTCACAAAGATCAGTTAACGCTGGTAAAAACCCCGCCTGCATCGTTGGCGCAATGGTACAAGCCGGATAACGAGCGACAGGTCTGGTTACACAATATGTTCAATTTGCGGCGTGAAATGCAAGCGGTCAAATTATATGCAGAGAACAAGGATGCAGGACGCCTGGAAAAGTGGATGACACGATTGAGCGAGCATTATCTGAAAATTGGTGAAATGGTTCCTGAATGGGAGAAAAAACTGGATAAGGGTCTTATTGCAGATTTGCAGAGCCATGCCAGCAATAACCGCTACCAGGATATTGCGCAAGCGCTCGATGGTCTGAATGAAAACTGTAATTCCTGCCATGCCGATTACCGTGCCATTACAGCGACGATGTATCGTGCCCCTGATTTCGCTTCGATTGAGGATATTGGCCCTACGCTCACCTATCGGGACCATATGAAAAACCTGATTGAACAGGTGAACCAGATCAAAATAGCATCGGGAGATGGCATGCCGGAGGTTGCGCTCACATCTTTGTCGGAGCTTAAGGAAGGTATGAATACATTGGGTAAAACCTGCACCGGTTGTCATGAGAAAGACAAGAAGGATTATCCGGGTGATGCGATCAATAGTACGATAGCTAGCCTGGAGGAAAGTCTAAAAACCGGCACTATCAAGGATCAGGGGCGAGAGTTAGGTACCCTGGCGGTGATGGCCTGCGCCCGTTGTCATGCAACACACCGCCTGCCAGCTGACGCCAGAAAGTTATTTACTGACAGGCAGGGCTGGCAAGAGCTGATAAAACATTAGCAAGGTATAATTCTGCCTGGGCTGGTGGCTATTGCCTGTGGCTACCTGCATAAGATCGATCAGATTCATTTTAATAATAACCAGCCAGGAAGCCTCGGCATGCCTTTATCCGATCAGGAATTAACTACCCGGCCTGCTCCTGTATCGTTCGGGGAATCCTTTTTATATTGGCTCAAGCTGGGATTCATTAGCTTTGGCGGCCCGGCAGGGCAGATCAGTATGATGCACCAGGAGCTGGTGGAAAAGCGCCGCTGGATTTCAGAACATCGTTTCTTGCATGCCCTTAATTACACCATGGTGTTGCCCGGGCCGGAGGCGCAGCAGCTGGCGACCTATATTGGCTGGCTCATGCACGGGGTTTGGGGTGGTATTACCGCGGGCGTACTGTTTGTTATCCCGTCACTTTTTATCCTTATCGGCCTGACGTGGATCTACCTGGTCTATGGTGATGTGCCGGTAGTTGCGGGGGTTTTGTACGGTATAAAACCGGCGGTAACAGCGATCGTCGTGTTCGCGGCCTATCGTATAGGTTCCCGTGCATTAAAGAACAATGTATTGCGTGCCATGGCGATGCTGGCATTCATCGCTATTTTTGCATTTGATGTACCTTTTCCCTACATCGTATTGGCAGCCGGTATTATCGGCTATGCGGGTTCACGTATAGCCCCCGAATATTTCAAGTCGGGAGCCGGGCATGGTGCGTCACAAGGAACCTATGGCCCGGCAATTATTGATGATGATACGCCAATCCCTGAGCATGCCCGGTTTAAGTGGAGTCGGTTGGCTGTCTATGCGCTGATAGGTTTAGCAATTGGCGGGGCAGCGATGGCCATGTTGATCATGACCTATGGCTGGCAGGGTACGCTGACACAGATGGGCTGGTTCTTTACCAAGGCGGCGCTTGTTACATTTGGTGGCGCCTATGCGGTATTGCCCTATGTGTACCAGGGAGGAGTCGATCAGTACGCCTGGTTAAGTGGTACACAGATGATAGATGGATTGGCGCTGGGTGAAACCACGCCAGGGCCGCTTATTATGGTGGTGGCCTTTGTCGGCTTTGTCGGTGGCTGGACGAAGGAGGTGTTTGGGCCGGAATCCCTTTTGCTGGCCGGAGCGGCTGGCGCCAGTGTTGCGACCCTGTTTACCTTTCTGCCGTCTTTCCTGTTTATCCTGCTGGGAGGCCCATCAGTTGAAGCGACCCGCCACGATGTTACATTCACTGCACCGTTAACAGGGATCACAGCGGCAGTGGTGGGGGTCATTCTCAACCTGGCGGTGTTCTTTGCCTACCATGTGCTCTGGCCAGCCGGAATGGATGCCAGTTTTGAATGGTTTTCAGCCTTGATTGGTGCGGCTGCCTTTATTGCCTTGTTTAAATTCAAGGTGGGAATCGTGCCTGTGATTGCCGCCTGTGCTGTCATTGGGCTAGGTTATTCTCTTATCATGTACTGACTCAAACTATGGTTATAATGAGCACATGCTGCAGGTAGAAGATAACCAAACGCCAAACCTGGACGTACTCGTACGCTCAGAGAAGATACTGCTACTGTTTCGCCAATCCTTCCCGGCGGCGTTTGTCAGTATTTCCATCTCCGCATTACTGACTGCCATACTTTGGCCGGTCCAGGACCATAAATTATTACTTGGCTGGTTCCTGCTCCTGACCCTGTCATCGTTCCTGCGACTGGCGATATTCAGGAGTTATCGACAAAAATCCTTACCGAGAGCCAATATTTTGGCATGGGAAAAGCCCTATTTTTTCTCGCTCATGTTGTCGGCATTAATCTGGGGTGTCGGAGCTGTTGTCATCATGCCGCTTGATTCACCATTCCATCAGGCAATTATTTTTTATTTCCTGATTGGTATGTCAGGCGGTGCGATTTCCGTATATTCGGCCCACCGGGGAATGGTTTTATTTGCCGTGGCCTGTATTTTGTTTCCAGCTATAGCGTGGATGTTATGGCAGGGAAGCCTGGCGACAGTCGGTATGGGCATTGGGGCACTCATTTTTTACGCTTCCCTGGTACGTGCAACCAAGGTCCTCTCATCGACGCTTCATGAAAACTTCGTAATGAATTACGAGCTGAAAAAAGCAAATGAATTTGCGGAGAGGCTGGCGCGTATGGACCAGTTAACCGGCGTCTATAATCGCCGTGCCTTCTATGAACAGGTAGCAATGCTCGAGAACCATATTGAAAGGCATAAGGATATCGTCACAGTGATTATCATGGACCTTGATCATTTTAAAAGGATTAATGATGAATATGGGCATGCTGCAGGGGATGCCGTGTTACGACACACGGGAAAACTGCTGCAAGCTACGACACGAAAATCGGATATTTGCGCACGTATTGGTGGTGAGGAATTTGGTTTGTTATTGCTATCAAATACAAGTGATGATGCCATGATATTGGCAGAGAAGCTGCGCCATGAAATCGAAACTACGCCAATCTCGTACAACAGTGACAGATTATCGGTGACAAGCAGTTTTGGCATTGCAAGTGGCGAATCAAATATTGAGGGCCTGGTTATGCGAGCAGATGCCGCGATGTACCGGGCCAAGAAGGCTGGTCGTAACCAGATAGAATGTGAGTAGTTTCTACTTCTGCTGACAGAAGCTGTATATGCCATGACGGTTCGGCTTTTAGTAAAAGTTGTTCCCGGGGCTTCGCGGGACGCTATAGCCGGGTGGCTGGGCGAGGCATTGAAGGTACGGGTTAGTGCGCCGCCGGAGAAAGGCAAGGCGAACAAGGCGGTGCAGCAGGTGATTGCCCGGGCGCTTGGTCTGCCATCAAGAGACATTTCAGTCGTTGCCGGTCAGACCAATCCCCGCAAGACCGTTGAGATATCGGGTATGGATGAAGCCGAAGTATTTAAACAACTCGACAGGCCGGGATAGCTGTTAGTTAATGTTAAACCACGCCGGATTCTTCTGATCGCCCAGGAAACCCAGGTATTGCCGTTTTTTAAACTTCTTCTGCTCGTTCCTTAGCGGGTCGGTTTCGACTTCAGCAAAGAGTGTAAACGGAATGCCGCGATGTAGGCCGGCTTCTCCCATGTGAATAGCAATCTCGTATTGGCGGTTTTGATTCAGTTGCGTAGCGCCTATGGTGTATCTATAAATACCCCGGTCACTGATGGCGTATTTTTTCCAGCGCTCATCTTCATCATCGGGTGGTTCTCCCTGCCAGCGAAAGGTCGTTTGCCTGATGGTAGTGACGTGTGAATTACGGCCCAGATGCACGCGTTCATTCTTCATCTCCGGTATCAGGCCGGCATGCAGATAGACACGAAGCTGGTCGAACCCATCACTGCTGATTTCATCCCTGGCATCGCAGGCGATAAACAACCAGCCGCCATCGGACATAAGGTATAGGGTGGTATTGTGATCTCCACCGATGTCGATTTGTGTAGCGCTTTGCCATTCATTTTCACTCAGTACACCATCGATGACCGGTTGGTGTGAGATATTGACCAGGATATCGCGTATCGCGTGGCCGGAAGGTGGCAGTCGACTGGCAGCCAGGCGGCTACGTGCTGTCTTGATACCGGGTTCTTCGTCTATCTCATCGTAGCGACTGCGTGACTTACGCTTGTGGCGCTGATAGGCGCTGCTATCGATCTTCTCGCGATACAGTGACTGGAACGTTTGTCCATTGTCGAGCGCTACCTGATAGGAACGACTGTCAATAGACGAGGGAATGGCTTTTACCAGAGGCTGACTCTTATCGTTATTGGTTGTGCCGGCCTTATTGTTGTCTGCAAATATGAACCACCATACGATGGCCGCGAATATCAGAAAGTCAAACAGCACAAAGGCAATGATAGCGCCTTTGCTGACCCTGACATGACTGGCGCTTGATGGCTTGTTCTCTGCCTGATTAAACCGTTGTGGCTGTGTTACGCGTAACTGCGCTTCTATTTGTGTGACTTCGGTTTTTGCAGTGCTCAGATCACACTGGCAGGTATCCCGGTAAATACGATAGGCCTCAAGCTTGTTGCCCGCGAGGATGGCCTGTTCTATTTGCTGTCTTTGGCTGTCAGATAAGGTCATTCGTCTTACCCGGGCGGATCACCTATCAGCATATCGATAAACTGCCGTCTTGTGGCGGCATCACTTTTCCTAAACAGGGCCTCGGTTGTATGTTGATGCGGGTTTTCCGGGTCCAGACGTATGCCCCATAATGGCGCTGTGCTATTGGGAAGCATGGCGTAACGAACATCTCCCAGTACATTTTTATCATCCGGGTGTATGACCAGATAACCGTTCGATAGCTTGTCAAAGCGCACAATATCCCGCGACTGTGTACTGTCCGCGACTGGTGTTCGGGTTTGCTGAGCTGGCTGGTAGGCGGCTATGGAACTGCCGCTATAAACCAGTGACTTACCAAATATAGCTGGTCGTACTGCATCGACATAGTAGTGCCCCTGGTATTGATAAACACTTCGCCACAGCATGATATTGGCCATTGTCGGTTTGATAACGCCGCGTTCAATAGTATGACCACGCTCGAGCGCAATATTATGTTGCATTTGCAGGGCGGCCTGTTGTTGCATGAAGGACAACGATAAATACAGCGTGGCAAAGCCAATACCAAGCACTGCATACCGCCGCTGTTTTATGTGCCAGCCAGTAATGACGGCGATTAACAGCCCGATACTAAATACGGGATCGACAATGGAGATCAGATTCCATGCTATGCGCTCATCGGAGAACGGCCATAGCAACTGCGTTCCAAAACTGGTGCAGGCATCAAGCAGGCCGGCGGAGCTGTAACCCAGCAGGCAGAACAGGTAAAGCCTGGAGAAAGGTAATTTACCGCGCATGAATGGCATCAGGATAAGGCTGACGATCAATGCGCCGATGGGGATAAACAATAACGAGTGACTGAACTGTCGATGAAACTCCAGTGTCAGCAGGGGATCACTGGATGAACGGATCAGGGCATCGGCATCAGGAAGTAGTCCTGCTGCGAACCCAACGATGCTGGCTTGTCGTTTGTGCTCCGGCCCGGCACCCAGTTGTGCCATCAGGGCACCGGCAATTCCCTGTGTGACTATATCCATGCGGGTAGTTGCTGCCTTGATTCACGTAGCTGTTTCTCATGGGTCCTGTAGTCCGGGACATGACTTTTGACCAGTTGCCAGAATCGCGCTGAATGATTCATGTGCCGGGTATGGCATAGCTCGTGGATCATGACGTAATTGGCCAGTTCGGCGGGTAGCAGGATCAGGCGATCATTCAGGTTGATGTTGCCGATAGAGGAACAGCTGCCCCAGCGGGTACGCTGTGTTCGTATACTCACCTTGTTATAAGACAACCCGGTCTGTTGGCTAAGCTGATTGAGTCGTTCCGGCAGGTGTTGCCTGGCCTGTTGACGTAGCCATTGATGTAACTTGCCTCGACAGTTATCGATATCCCGGTCCGGGCCTGCAATGGTGAGGGTATTGTTATGCTGCTTCAGCCGGTATTGCCGTCGGTTCCCGGATTCGTAATGTACCTGCCAGTGTTCATTAATCATGCGTAACTGAATGTTCTCTGGTAATTCAAGTGGCCGGTCAAGCCCCAGTTTTGTCACCTGGTTATTTATCCACTCCTGATGCTGTTGTATGAACGGCTGCACGTGCTTCAGACTCATGCGTTTGGGTACCACCACCTCAATACCGGTATCGGGGTGGGCATTGATACGCATACGTTTTGCCCGGTTACTGCGCCTTACCCGGTACTCGTGAGCCCGGCTGAAATCCAGGCTGGCCTGATCGGGGTTTGTTATGATGCGTTTGCTGTCCATATCCGCCGTATTCTATCTGTTATTCATGTCTGAAGTTACCTCAACATCGCTATCGTCCATTGCCGGGCATCTGCATGAATGCATGATCCTGGATCGTCACGTGCTGACGCAAACGATAAGCAAGATAAAACAGCGGCGGCGCCAGAAAAAACCGGTTGAACGGATGCTCGAACACCTGCAGCAGCGCTTCGAGCGTTCCAGGTCAATGCGTGATGCAAGGGCTGCCGTGGTTCCCGAGGTTAATTACCCTGAAGAATTACCGGTTAGCGCCAGGCGTGATGACATTCGTCGGCTGATTGAAGAAAACCAGGTTGTCATCTTATGTGGTGAGACTGGCTCTGGTAAGACGACCCAGCTCCCGAAGATCTGTCTTGATCTGGGTTATGGCATCCATGGCGCAATCGGGCATACACAGCCACGTCGTATCGCCGCTCGTTCAGTCTGTAATCGCATCGCAGAAGAACTGGGTTGCGAAGTGGGTCAGCAGGTCGGTTACAAGGTGCGATTTGATGACCAGAGTAATGAAAACACCCTGATCAAGCTGATGACGGACGGCATGCTGTTGACCGAGACCCAGCATGATCGTTACCTGAATCACTATGATGTCATCATTATTGATGAGGCACATGAGCGCAGCCTGAATATTGATTTTCTGATCGGTTATCTGAAGCATATCCGGCCTAAACGTCCGGACCTGAAAATCATTATTACCTCCGCAACGATTGATCCGCAGCGTTTCTCGAAACATTTTGATGATGCACCGATAATCGAGGTGTCCGGTCGTACCTATCCGGTTGATATCGAATATCGCCCGTTGTCGGGCGAGCAGGAAGATGATCGGGACGTGGTGGCCGGGGTCGTGGATACCGTGCATGAGATATCGCGCATCGATCAGGGAGATATCCTGGTATTTCTTTCCGGTGAGCGAGAAATACGGGAGGCGACAGATGCGCTGAACCGGGAAAACCTGCGCCTGACCGAGGTGTTGCCCCTGTACGGGCGACTAACGTCCAGCGAACAGAATCGTATCTTCAAACCGGGCAGCAAGCGGCACATCGTACTGGCGACAAATATTGCCGAGACTTCGCTCACGGTGCCAGGTATTCGTTATGTCATTGACGGCGGACAGGCGAGAATCAGCCGCTACAGTCACCGGCTGAAGATTCAGCAATTACCTATTGAACGGATATCACAGGCCAGCGCCAATCAACGGGCAGGGCGCTGCGGCCGGGTCAGCGCCGGCATTTGTTTCCGCCTGTATTCACAAGAGGATTTTGACTCGCGAGCTGTCTTTACCCAGCCAGAAATATTGCGCACCAACCTGGCTGCCGTGATATTGCAGATGCATGCGCTGAACCTGGGTGATATTGATTTCTTTCCATTTATAGAACCACCGGATTCACGCTTTATCCGTGACGGCATACGACAGTTACGTGAACTGGCGGCCATCGATGAGCAGGAGCAGTTAACACCGCTGGGCAGGAAGCTGTCACGATTGCCGATTGACCCTCGTGTCGGACGTATGTTGATCGCGGCGGGTGAACATCATTGTGTTAGCGAGATGCTGGTGATTGCCTCGGCACTGGAGAGTCAGGACCCCCGCGAGCGTCCACTGGACAGGCAGCAGCAGGCGGACCAGGCGCATTCGCTGTATAAGGATGCAGAGTCGGATTTTGCCAGCATCCTGATGTTGTGGCAGTTCGTGAATACAAATCGCAAGCAGCTATCGGGTAACCAGTTTCGCAAGCTATGCAAAAAACAGTTTCTGTCCTGGTTGCGCCTTCGGGAATGGCGTGACACCCATCAGCAGTTGGCGCAATTACTGAAGGAAATTGGATTAAAAGCAAACCCCAATCCGGCCAGTTATGACGATGTCCATCAGGCATTATTGTCGGGCTTGCTCGGGCACATTGGTCATAAGGATGAAGACAGGACCTACCAGGGTGCACGCGATACCCGTTTCCTGATATTTCCCGGTTCAGGTGTGAAGAAAAAGTCGCCCGACTGGATTGTGGCGGCAGAGATTGTGGAGACCAGCCAGGTATTTGCGCGCACGGTGGCAAGGGTAGAGCCGGAATGGATTGAAATGGCCGGCAAGCACCTGATACGAAGGCAATATAGCGAGCCCCAATGGTATGCACGTAAAGGTTATGTCACGGCACGTGAATCCGTCAGTCTGTATGGTCTGACACTGGCTGCCGACCGACGGGTTAATTTTGGATCAATCGACCCACAGGCCGCACGGGCCGTGTTTATCGAGCAGGCCCTGGTCGCCAGGGATTATGAAACACGCGCAAAGTTCTGGCGACACAATATCGATTTGCTGGAAGAGATTGAGTCACTCGAACATCGCCAGCGTCGCCGTGACGTGCTGGTCGATGATGATGTGTTGTTTGCCTTCTACGATGAACGTATTCCGGAAAATATTCATAACCAGCGCAGTTTTGACAAGTGGCGAAAGCAGGCGGAGCAGGAAAACCCCGATGTGCTGATGATGACACGCGAGTTGTTAATGCAGCACGATGCTATCGGTGTGTCCCGGGAAAGGTTCCCCGACCATCTGTTGATCAGGGGTAATGAATTACCCCTACATTATCATTTTAATCCCGGCCATGAAGTCGATGGCGTGACAGTCGATATTCCAGCCCTGTTGCTGGATGGCTTGCATGAGTCGGACTTTGAGTGGCTGGTACCGGGTTTGCTGGATGAAAAGATTGTTGCACTGATCAAGACCTTGCCCAAACCAATAAGAAAACATTTTGTACCGGCACCGGATTATGCGCGTGCCTGTATAGAGCAGCTGGAGATCGGTAGCGGCAGCTTGTTGGAGCAGTTGAACGCTCAATTGACGCGTATGAGTGGTTATACACTTAAGCTGAGTGACTGGCGTGAGGAGTTGCTGCCGGAACATTTGCGCTTTCATTTCAATGTGCTGGATCAACAGGGTAAGCGTATCGCCGGTGGTCGTGAGTTGGCGGCGATTCAACAGGGGCACGGTAATATCGTGCCTGTTATGGATCCAGCGGTGGTCCACATTGAGTTTGAGCGGGAGTGTGTTACGCAATGGGACTTTGGTGATCTGCCCGAGACCGTACAGATCACGCAAGGGCAGCAAAAGATCGTGATGTACCCTGCGGTGTGGGATTGCACCGATAGCGTCAGCCTGAGTCTTAGCAGCAGCAGGGAGCAGGCCGATAGTCAGACTCGATGGGGGGTATTACGCCTGGCCTGGCTGGCATTGACGACGCAACGCCGTGAATTAATCAAGCGTTTCAAGCCGCTGCAAAAGTCGGTGCTGGCATACAGTCTGTTACCCGAGAATTCCCTGTTGACGCCGGAGACCGTCGATAATGCCAGCGCTGACTGGTTGAGTCAGTGTGTGTATCTGGTATTTATACTCAGTGCACCACAGACTGAATTACCGGACAATGAGCAGGCATTCGAAGAATACTGCAATCATTTACGACAGGGGCTGATTCCTGAAGGTGAAAAAATTCTACAGTCTATGCAGGCAACGCTGGAATACTGGCCTCGGGTGTATGAATTGCATACTCAGTTGCCTGAGTATTCATCGACGCATGAGGATATTCAGTTGCAGTTAACATGGTTAATCTACCAGGGCTTTGTCAGTGGCGTTATTTCGGACCGGGTTTATGAATACCCGCGTTATATGCGGGCACTGGAGGTAAGGTTGCAGCGCTATCAACATGACCCTCAGCGTGATGAGCGACTCGTCGAAATATTAAAACCGTATCGGGACACCTATATACGGGTTGCCACCGAATGGCTTGAATCCGGTTATGAAATATCTGAACTGCAGGAGATTCGCTGGGCAATAGAAGACTTTCGCGTTTCACTATTTTCACAGGAACTTGGCACACGCCAGCCAATCTCCGAAAAACGTTTACAAAGGCTGTTCGCTGAATATGAGCTGCCGCCGGAGGCGGGTAGTTAGCATGCAAGAAACGGAAAAATCAAAGGCGCAAGCGAAGGCTAAAAAGCATTCAAGTATCGTTAAACGCATACTGAAATACGCCGTCTATTTACTAATATTTATCATTGCCTCGCAGCTCGGCCAGATCTGGTTGCAGCGTGATACTGTTATCGGCAAGGCGCCGGCAATTGTGGCATTGGATATAGAAGGCCAGCCGGTGTCATTGGCCAACTATAAGGGCAAACCGGTGCTGCTGTATTTCTGGGCAACCTGGTGCCCGATCTGTCGTTTTGAGCACAGTACGATTACCTCACTGGCCGAAGACTACCAGGTGTTGGGTATTGCACTGCAATCCGGCGAGGCGTCCGAGGTAATGACGCATATGCAGGAAGAAGGGGCTGTGTATCGTGTGATCAATGATCCCGATGGTGTACTCAGTGCACGATATGGAATTCGTGGTGTGCCAACCAGTTTTATTATCGATTCATCAGGCGATATACGGGCGACGCTTTCGGGTTTCACAACAGGTTTATCATTGCGGTATCGACTGTGGAGATTGATGCAGGACGCGGATTGAACTATGCCGCACGGATAGACTTTCGTCACCGGGCAGGTAGAATTTAGCCAGTATATCTCACCAGGCGGCGTGCGTTCCTTATAATAAAATGAAATGATTCGGTATTGAAAACATTAGTTAACAAACCTGCATTTGCTGGTAAGCCTATCCCGGTTCTGCCCTGGCCGCTACGGACGTCCTGTCCTCACGCGGCATTCATCCATCCATGGACATCTTCTGGCACGCCTGAACTTGTAGTTACGTCGCCCATCCATGGGCTCCGCCCTTCGGGCCAGCCTATGGCTGTTCCAAATAGCTCCATGCTATTTGGTCACCGAAAAGGTAGCTACAGCTACCTTTTCAGTTCCAGTACGGCGTTCAACTGCACCAGCCCTGCGCCATGATGTATAGGACATACAAATGTCGTGGGAGCCAGGGATGGCGGGAGCGACCTCCCGTGATCCTGATAAGATATACTGACTAGTGATGCCATCACGTTACCCACATTTGTTATTTTTGCAATGGTTGTCAATTGCACTGGCTGTCTTGTTCGGTTTTTATCTGGCCTGGGATTACGACCTGATCAGTGCCCTGTTTGAAAATGACAAGAGCTATATCTCTTCAATCATTATCATTATTTTCTTTCTGACCACGGTAGCTGCCGGATTCCGGGTTGTATTTCTATCACGCGAACTGGAAAAGGCGGCGTTTATCGCCGATACCCTGCGTCGCCATTGTGGTGATATTGAACTGAAAGATGACGGGGCGCTTGTCAGTCGGGATACCCGCTTACCCGGTTGTCTGTTACAGGAACAGCTATTCAAACAAATCATGCGCCGACAATGTAGTGAGCAATCTACGGGCAGTCATTTGATGCTGGAGAACATGGAAAAGCGTATTACGGAAAACCATGATTTTGGCTGGCTGATTGCCGATATGATGATCAAGCTGGGTCTGCTGGGGACCGTCATTGGTTTTATCTTTATGCTGGGTTCGGTTGCCACAATTGATAACGCAGATATAGCCACAATCCAAAACATGCTTGTCGATATGAGTGCGGGTATGCGCATTGCGCTGTTTACCACACTGACGGGTTTACTCGGCGGTATGTTACTGGGATTGCAATATCACTTTCTTGACCGTGGCGCCGGGCGTTTGATGGGAATCGTCAGCGATACTATAGAAACCTATATGGGTCATTAGTCTGCCATGATACGGCGTAGAGGTTATTTCACCGACCCGTTTACGGATCTACTCTTTAATGCCTTGCTGGGTTTTACCATGCTGTTCATGGTGACCATCATGTTCGTTAACCCGCTGGCCAAGCTGGGGTCGGCAAATCTCAAGGCAGAGTTCATCATTACACTTAGCTGGCCTGAAGACTTGCCGGATGACCTTGATGTCTGGGTAGAGGACCCGCATGGTGAAGTCGTCTCCTATCTGCAAAAGGATGCTGGCTGGTTACACCTGGACCGCGATGATCGCGGCGAGATCAACGATACCATTCTGATAAACGGCCAGGAGGTGGTGCATCGTATAAACCAGGAGGTTGTTACCCTGCGCGGCATCATCAGCGGTGAGTATATTGTGAATGCCTATTTTTACGAGGCACGTAGCAACCAACCGATAGATGTGATGCTAACGGTCGACAAAGTCAATCCAACACTGCAAACGGTGTTTGTCGACAAGATCACCATGTTGAAACAGGATGAGGAGCATACCTTTGTCCGCTTCAAGCTGAACGGTAAAGGTGAAATACAGGAAATCAACCGCTTGCCAAAACGTTTAACGCCGTACGCGCTGGAGCCGTCGTGACCTTGCTATTGTTAACGCTGGCATATGTTGTCGTGACCCTGCTGTTGTTGAATATTGGTTTTCGATCGCATTGGCAATGGCAGGTAAAGTTCATCACAGTCGTCGTCACCGCCGCTTTTTATATCGGCACATGGTATGGGTTGAAACATCTGCAGGGATGGCCGCTTGATGAATCATTGCCGGCCGAATTTCACCTGATATCAGAATATATCGAGCAGCCGAACAAGAGGCAGGGTACTGATGGTGCGATATATCTTTGGGTTACCAATCTGGCAGAGGGCGCTGATAGCCGACCTCGTGCCTATCGACTGCCTTACCAGGAGGCATTGCATGAGGATATTACTGAAGCCACTGCACGTAGCAGACCGCAGATTGGTAAACGCGTAGAGCAGGCCGTGGTGAATCAGCCCGAAGGGCAGATGGATAGTGTGATTAAATTCGAGGATGTGCCCAGAGCCAGGCTACCGGCCAAGCCTTAGTAGGCTACTTTTCGCGAACGACGCGGAAACCCAGATGTGTGAGCTTGGAACCTGCCGGGTATTTTTCACGGCGTGTATTTGTTGAGCTGGCGCCGGTATTACTGAAGGAGCCCCCTCTTACCACACGCTTTGAGCAGTCACCGTCCTGCCAGGCGCTGCCATCAGAAGGGGCGCCATCGTAATTTTTATTGAAGCAGTCAAGCGTCCATTCGGCGACATTTCCGGTTGTATCATGCAGGCCCCAGGCATTGGGGGCAAAACTGCCGATAGGCGCTGCCTTGCGCATGGCGGCCGGGCTACCACAACCCTGGCAGTGGGCATTGCCCTGACCAATATCACGTCCCCACCAGAAATCCTGGGTTGTGCCGGCACGCGCTGCGTATTCCCACTGTGCCTCGGTCGGCAGGGAATATTTCTTGCCAGACTTGCGTGACAACCAGGCGGCATAATCCTGGGCATCCTGCCAGCTGACTTCGACAACCGGGTAGGTTTTCGGATTGACGCCGGAGCGGGATGGGGTCGATTTGCCCATGGCCTTGGCAAAGATTTCATATTGCGCATAAGTAATTTCGTGTTGGCTCATGGCAAATTCAGGCAGGGTAACTTTGTGTCGTGGACGCTCGTCCAGCCTGGTCGACAGGGAGCCTGCTCCCATCATGAATTCCCCGGCCGGTATGGTCTGCATGATAGGTCCACGCAGGTTGCCCTTGAGTTCATCGGTAAACGGTTTAACAAAATGTTTTTTCTTTTGTACAGGTTTTGCGACCGGTTTGGCTTCAGTCACTGCTTTTGTTGGTTCCGGCTTTGTGGCTACCTGTTCCTCGGGTTCAGCGGGCTCTTCCGGCTCAGCAGTGGTTTCCTCGACGGCAGATTCTTCGGCCACCGGCATTGCGGGCACCGGTTTTTTCGACTGTGTAAAGAAGTACGCACCACCACCAATAATGGCCAGTACAACAACAATGGCAATAAATTTGCCCATTCCTCCCTTGCCCGAGTCAGAATCATCATCATCGGTACTAACGACTTCGCCCTGGGTATCGCTGCCGTAGTCGTAGTTGGTTTGAGTGGCCGTTTTTGGCTCTACCAGTGATGTCCTGATATTGACGACGGTGGTGTTGTCCTGACGCGGACGCTCTGCATCCACGACGGCCTTGAGCAGGGCAGCGGTGGTGCCCTTGGCATCAGGCGCCCAACCGGATTGTTTGACGATATCGTCGCGCACCAGTGTGTCCAGACCATCACTACATATGATCAGGCTATCATTGGGTTGCAGGACATATGGCTCCAGGGAAACATCAATCTCGGCGATTTCACCACCTGTCAATGCGCTCATCAGCATGTTGCGCGACAGTGAGGGGTCGACCTCCATATGTTTGCCTTCGGCGGCCATTCGGTCGAGGAAGCCGCCGTAGCTGTGATCGGCATTTAGTTTGGTGATTTGGCCTTCACGGATAAGGTACAGGTGGCTGTCACCGACACTGGCCCACCAGAGTTTTCCATCGGCAAGTAGGACGGCGACCATGGTGCAGCCCATGCCGGCCAGCGCAGCAGTTTCTTTAACGGTTTCCGACAGGGCATGGTTGGATTTGTTTACGCTGGCACGCAGGATTTCCGGAATCAGTGAGGGGTCGGAAACGGGATAATTGGAGGAGACATGCTTGTTAAATGCCTGAACCGCCATATTACTGGCAACATTTCCTGCAGCATGCCCACCCATACCGTCGGCAACGACGATTAGAGCCTGCTGATTTTCCTCTTCATTGCTTAAATGCGTAACAAGAAAAGCGTCTTCCTGGTAGTCGCGAGCACCATCAATCTGATCACCAGCAATGTCATAACTTAGCATAGCCATAGTCAGTAAATTACCGGTAATCCGCCTTTGGAAGTTAACTTGTTATTTTTGTTAGTCAAAGTGCCCCCTGCCATGCACTTAAATCATACACAATCCTAACAGGAGTACGGGTTTACAGAAAGTCCAGAACGGAAATAATTCACAAAAAAGCGTTAAATTTTATAGCTATATAACCGCAGGCTAAATTCCATGTTAAGTCACAATTTTTATGTGTTTGTATTCGTGTCACCGGCATGTGCGTGGTGCAGCAATTCCTGCATTTTTTGTTGTGATTGTTGTATTTCTTCGCTGCTCATGGTGTCACTGAGGTCTTTGAGTGAGGTTTTGGCGGTTTCATGCCCGGAAAGGATGGCCAATGAATACCAACAATAAGCCTGCTGCTTATCCTGGTTGACTATCTTACCGGCGCTGTAAATCCGGCCCAGGCTATGCTGGGCATGCGACAGGCCCTGTGCGGCCGCCTGATGGTACCAGTAAAGTGCCTTCTCGGTATCGGCTGCAACGCCAAATCGGCCCCAGCGGTACATGCCTGCCACGGTAAACTGATCGCGCGTACTGCCTTGCTCTGCAGCGGTGATAAACCATTCCCCCGATTTTGTTTCATCCTGGTCAACGCCGTAACCCATTGAATATAACCAGGCTATTGCTGATGAAGCCTCAGCTTTGCCTTGTTGGCTGGCTTTCATTAGCCACTTAAATGCTTTGCTGTGATCAAGCTCAACGACATCACCATTCGCCAGTAGCATACCAAGTTGGTATTGGGCCTCTGCATTGCCCTGTTCTGCCAGCTGCCCTAGTTGTTGCAGTGTACCGGTATCATCCTGCTGATTTTCAGTCATTATTTTTCCTTCGACGTTTGCGTCCCTGGATTCGCATAATTGCGCGAATCAGGGGCTCGAAAGGTAATCCCTGAAAGCCGGGATATTGTTGTTCTGTCCTGCCAAGCAGTTCGTCGACATTGTCGATTGTTTCGGGTTGCTCGTTATCCAGCAGCTCGGTTAGACCGCTTAAGCAGCCCAGTTGCACTCTGATTTCCTTGGCATGGGGCAGGGCATCAGCCATTTGCGTCATTTTTAGCGCAAATAATGCCTTCTGTCGCGCCTGTTGCAGGAAGGCCTGACAACGTTCCGACCTGCTCTCGGCCTTGCAGGCGACACCTTCCCGTTCCGCCAGGCAAAATTTATGTGCCTGGTCACAGGCGCAACGTCGGCTCAGGATTGCCTTCTCGAATGCGCAGCGGGTTTGATTGAACTGCCGGTATGTAGCGCGGTATTCGTCTTCTTCCATCAGATCTGAAGGCTATTTTTCATGCTCCATCAGGATGGGTCGTTCACGTGGTGTAAGCACTAATGATTCGGCTTCGGCGCTGTTTTCGGCGTGCATTACCTTAACCGTGCAGTTGTCCTGCAGCGTGAGATTGGCCCGTGTATCACGTGCCAGTCCACGGGCCTCCTTATACTGGTCAAATTGACCAATTTGCTCGCAGGTCTTGTTGGGAAATACTTTGAATACGAAGTAGGGCATGTTTGTAAGCATCCAGTAACTGTGTTCGCGGATACTAACAAGATCGATTCCCGGGTGAAATAGCCCTGCAGGGGCATAAAAAAACCGGGCAAGCCCGGTCTTTTTATGTTGATGTCCTTAACGGTTAGCCATCAAGTCCGGCAAAAATACCGTCACGGATTTCTTCAACCTGGCCAAGACCGTTGATCTTGACGTATTTTGGAGCACCTTCGTCACCGCTGTTTGAATAGTCGGTGTAGTAGGCGATCAAAGGCTCAGTCTGGTCATGGTAAACCTTCAGGCGTGCCTTGACGGTTTCTTCCTGATCATCGTCACGCTGTACCAGGTCTTCACCGGTTACATCATCCTTGCCTTCAACCTTTGGTGGGTTGTAGATGATGTGGTAGGTGCGGCCGGATTCCAGGTGGGCGCGACGACCAGACATGCGCTTGATAATTTCTTCGTCAGGGACATCAATTTCAACAACGGCATCGACGGCGACACCGGCTTCTTTCAGTGCGTCGGCCTGGGGAATGGTGCGAGGAAAGCCATCGAACAGGTAGCCATTGGCGCAGTCGTCTTCCTTGATGCGCTCCTTTACCATGCCCATGATGATGTCATCTGAAACCAGACCACCTTCATCCATGATCTTCTTGGCCGCAGCGCCTAATTCAGTACCTGCCTTGACGTGGGCACGCAGCATATCGCCGGTAGAAATTTGCGGGATACCGTATTTTTCCTTGATGTACGTGGCCTGTGTGCCTTTGCCGGCACCTGGTCCGCCTAACAGAATAACGCGCATGTGACTCTCCTGTGAGCAATCGTAAAGCGCGACATTATGCACAGAATTGCCACTGTTGGCAGTCAGAATCGATATATGGGGGAATGCAATTCGTTTATTACTGTCGGTATGGCTTCAGTCGCACTGGCCTGGTGCCTGGTGTTGGGTAGTGGATATTGACGGCATAACTGACCGGGTCAGTTACCGATGATTTGCTGTATCTGGCCGATGTTCCTGATCCAGGGCTTATTTTTCCGTAATTTTTCCGGCAGTGAGCGGATAGCCTGTGAAGCCGCTGCTCGGTCTGCATAGACGCCGGTAGCAATTGCGGTCCAGTTCGTGTTGTTTCTGCG
>JAPHTU010000026.1 GCA_026196145.1 Gammaproteobacteria bacterium | reverse complement strand
AGGAGCTATTTTTAACAGTGGAGCGCAGCGACACTGGCCCGCAGGGTGAGGCCACATGGATGTGCCGAGTTCTCCCGCCGAGCGCGCCATTTATGCTTGTTTTAAGATTATAATCTGGCGTCTATTTGTTCCATAATCAGTTGCCCAAGCGGCGTTTAACAGGAGGGGAAAGAATGAAAATACTATGGTTTGCAGTAATTGGTTTGTTGGCTGGTCTATGTCAACCTGTTCAGGCAGAGGATGAGCCGATGTTGGTTAGTACCAAGCGCATGACATTAGCTACGGCGATGAAGGTAGCGCAGGGGGCAATTGATGCATGCACCAAGAAAGGCATCCAGATTGGCGTAACTGTTGTTGATCGTGAGGGCATAGTGCAGGTTACCTTACGGGATACCATTGCAGCACAGATTACGGTACCCATTAGCCAGGGTAAGGCGTATACCGCTGCAAACTTTAATGCAGCTACATCTTCGCTGACGCGTATTATGGATAGTCCAGTAGGGCGTTCTGCCGGCCTTATCCCTGCAGCAGGGGGCTTGCCAATAGAGGTCGGCGGTTCACTCATCGGTGGGGTAGGAGTTAGCGGTGCACCGGGAGGTGAAATTGATGAAGAATGTGCCCAGGCGGGTATAGATGCCGTGAGTGACGATATTGAAATGTCGATGTAGCCAGATACTATTGCCATAAAAAAAGCCCGCTGTGCGGGCTTTTTTTATGGCTTACTGATTAGCAGTATGCCCGGACGATATCTACCATTTACGTAAGCGGAAATAGCCATGGCAGGCCTGGCAGGTTGATGCAAGCTCGTGAAACTTGGTAAACACCTGTGGTGAAATCGGCTCATCCTGGCCATCTGATGCTCCGCTATAGTCAAACCCCCTGCTTCGACGCGGATAGATGGCGCCTTCCTCGGCTGTCGGGCGTTTCTCAAGTTCTGTAGCGAGTGCTTCTGCTGCTGCCTTCATGGCATCTGCATATGATTTGAAGGCTTCTTCATTGCCCCAGAATGTCGGGGCTGCATAGGAACCGGAGGTTGCGATAGCTCCCGGATGAAAGTTGTGCAGCATGATTTGCCCTGAATTGGTTACAATCTCACGTGCCTCCTGGATGGCGTCTTCACGGTCAAACCTGAATTTGCCGTAAAACATATCTGCAAGGCTGTCCATGGCGTCGTCATGATTGGACATTAGCCTCTGACGATTATCTTTCATTTGGGTTCTGTCATACGCAGAAGGACGTGGGTAATAGTGGCCGCCGGGCGGGGGATAGTAGGCAGGTCCGCCCCAGCCAGGTTGATTCCAACCGCGTCTGCTCCAGCGTGGGCTGCTGTAACTGGTACCCCAGTTGGGTGTACTCCAGGAGGACCTGCTAACGCCCGGATTCCATGAGTCACCAAATGAGAAGGAGTCGCCCCAGCCAAACGCTGTGCCGGGACCCGTAAGCGCTATACCGATAGCACCAGCGAAAATGAATTTTTGAAATCTACGCATATCGATACCCCTTTTATGGATAGCATGTCCAGTAGTGTAATTAGAGTCCCATGCTACGAAATATCGTTCACATGAGATTGATCTTGATCAGTTCGGAATAAAATATGAGCCTGGTGAGCTCCTGGCTGTTACGCGGCCAATCTTCAGGCCTGAGTATTTGTCAGGGCACAGTAAATATCTGGTATTCTGTTTTCCACTAAAAATGTAGGATAATATTGCCTTAATAACAACCTGTAGTCGAGTAGCCGCCAGTTTCGGGGCAAAAATATGAACCTGTGAGTCCTGAAAACGATGCTAATAGCCATCCATCGAACCCTTATCTCTATTTTTTATATTTTATTGCTGCTATGCGCACTGATCGCGGTATGGTCTATCGCGGATCAGGAATTTCGAGAAAAATTATCTGAAATATCAGACCCTTATATCAAGAGCTGGGTTTCGGAACAGTCTATTGTGACTGATTTGCAAGGCACGCTGGATGATAATCGTGTCGCTATCGCGAGGCTGGAGACGGAAAATGCCGACCTGAAACAACAGCTGGAGAAATTATCCAGTGACCTAGAGCATGCTGCTTCGTTGGTAGAACAAGAGCGGAATCAGCTTAGCTCGGAATTTTCACGATTGAAGAGCGAGCTCGACAAGGAGGCGTCCTCGCGAGAGATTGCCATTGAGCAGGTGCGCGATAAATTTACGGTTATCCGGGTTGGCGACAAGATTCTCTTCGATACAGGGAGTAGCCAGTTAAAACCCCGGGGTCGCGAAGTGCTTGGATTAATCGCCAATACACTGGGCAAGTTTCCAGATCGCCAGGTGCGCGTTGAAGGGCATACGGATAATAAACCGATAGTGTCACCGGCCATAAAGCGGCGTTACCCCAGTAATTGGGAGCTGTCGTCAGCACGCGCAACCGCCGCAGTACGTTTTTTAATTGAAGGTGGTGGGCTGGACCCGGCCAGGGTCATTGCCGTAGGGCTTGGCGAATATCATCCTATTGCGTCCAATGACAGTACCCAGGATCGGGCAAGGAATCGTCGTATCGAGATCGTGCTCATGCCGGCACAGGACAACTACCGAACGCAGGAAATTGAAGGCCTGTAGTCTGCCTGATACTCGATAACAGGCCGGTAATAGCAGGGCGCCGTATATTGTTTAGAAAAATACCAGGTACAGGTATATGTTGGCGATGAATACGGTCACAAACATGACGGGCAGGCCGATCTTGATGAAGCCGATAAAGCTTAAGGGGTAACCAGCCCGCTCACTCAAGCCTGCAACCATGACGTTAGCCGCTGCACCGATCAATGAGCCGTTACCACCCAGGCAGGCACCAAGCGCCAGCGACCACCAGACCGGTTCGACGGCAGCCGCACCCCCCAGACTTGCTTCCATCGATTCCACCAGCGGGATCATGGTCGTGACAAAGGGGATATTGTCGATGGCAGCCGATGTTATTGCTGCCAGCCACAGTACTGAATAGGTAGTGGTTTGGGAATCGCCGCCGGTCATCTGAATGAGGTGCTCGCCCAGCATCCCCAGAATACCGGTGTGTTCTACACCAGTTACCAGAATGAACAGGCCGATGAAAAAAAACAGCGCACCCCATTCAACTTCCATGAAGGCCTCACGAACACGTTTGCCCTGAAACTCTGCGTCCTTGCCGATACCGCTTAACAACAGCAACACTGCGGCACCGAACATGGCAATGGTACCGGGAGGTATGCCGCTATGTTCGCCGATCATGAATCCTGCGATTACGCCAAACAGAACAACCAGGGAAAATATTAATAAGGTGACGTCCTGAATACTGTCAGCGGGTCGAAAACGCATCACCCGTTGGCGGTTCTCATCGCTGGTTTGCAGTGTCTTGCCGACGAAGAAATACTGAACAAGGGTGGCGATGACCAGCAGCACCAGTACCACCGGGCCGAGGTTGATAAGAAAGTCGCTAAAGGTAAAACCGGTAGCCGAACCAATCAGTATGTTGGGCGGATCACCGATTAGAGTGGCTGTTCCGCCTATATTGGAAGCCAGTATTTGTGAAATCAGAAAGGGGTAGGGGGAAACCTCCAGCTTATCGACAATCAACATTACGATGGGTACGACCAGCAGGACAGTGGTGAGATTATCCAGGAAGGCAGAAAAAACCGCCGTCACCAGCGACAGCACAATAAGTACCCCGCGGGGGTCTCCCTTAACCAGGTGCACGGCCCAAATAGCGACCAGTTCGAACAGTCCGGTAAGGCGGGTGATCGCGACGATGATCATCATGCCTGTCAGCAGCCCGATGGTATTGAAGTCTATGCCAGTGATGGCCTGTTGCTGTGTGAGGACACCGGACAGGATAACCAGACCAGCGCCAATCAGGGCAACCACAGTGCGGTTGAATTTTTCACTCAATAATATAATGAAGGTGCCGACCAGTAGGACGACCGAGAGCAGCACAGGATCCAGTCCAAGGAAGGTGGCGTTATGTGCAGGCTGGCTGGAGATCATGGTGTGTTACCTGCCTTCTGGTTCTCCGCTTCAACGGCATGCATGATGGAGAAGTAGGAGATTGCACCAACCAGTTTATTGTCATCATCCACTACCGGGACGATATACTGTTTTTCGCTAATCGCCATCAGTGCATCTGCCAGCGCAGCCTCAGGATGCACGGTCTTGGCATAGGTGGAAACCAGTTCTGCAAGGGTCTTGGCACGTATTTCATCCATGCGCTTTTGCAGGTCCTGCGGGCTTTCACGGAGATAGCTGGCGTGTTTTATGCCGCGCATCATGCTAATTGATCGTGGCAATAACATGCGCATCAACGCGCCCGTGCTGAGCAGGCCAACGAAGTTATCCTCACGGTCGACTATCGGCACCAGCTCCATATGATGCTCACGCATAAAGTCAATTACCGAGGCTGCTGGCTGATCGGCATAGAGACGGGTCGTTACCGGGCTCATACAAGTACGACAGTCCATAATTGAGCCTCCTGATCTGGTTGAGGTATAGGGTTGTATTTTGCTCTAATCTGCATAAAACCCCAAGGCAAGATTGGACTTATCGCTGGTTAACATATGCTGGACAGCAGCAGATTGGGTATCTATTCTCTGCATGCTACCGGAGACACGTGTATATCCGTCCATCATGTAAAGACGGCTAGCTACATTTAGCAGGAATATTTCAGACAAGATGTCAGTTGAATAGATGAAAAAACACAGCAACAAACTGTTGGACAGGACATGCAAAGCATAGTCAGGCTGCTCGCAGCAATAGTTTTTCTAATATTTATCTCTTCCCGTCTGGCTGTCGCAGAGCAATTTACCAGTGAATTCGGGCAGACCTTCGTAAAAATCAAGGCCGGTGAGTTCATCATGGGTACGCAACAGTTTGATAAACTGGCCAAAGAGGTTAAACCAGCCAAGCTGGAGCATCTGAAAAAGGAATTGCCACCACACAAGGTAAGCATCAGTCAGGATTTCTGGCTTGCAACAACTGAAGTCACACAGGGCATCTGGTACGAAACGATAAGGACCAAGCCTGGCAGGAAAAAAAGATGGCAGAGGGCGGACTGGGGGCAAATACCCGTTACAAAGGTTAGCTGGCAGTTGGTTCAGGAGTTCATTGCAGGGCTTAATGAGATGCAAGATGACTATCATTATCGCCTGCCGACCGAGGCGGAGTGGGAATATGCAGCGCGTGCCGGCACTTATGGTCTAAGGCCGTTTGATTATGATGAAATGGCTGAATACGCCTGGTTTCGTGGTAGTTCCGGAGACAAGCCGCAGCCTGTCGGGAAGCTAAAGCCGAATGCCTGGGGGCT
>JAPHTU010000208.1 GCA_026196145.1 Gammaproteobacteria bacterium | reverse complement strand
CGTGCGCGCAGGCGCCATCTGCTATCTGGATGAGGTGGTCGAGGCGAGGAAGGACACCACGGTCGTCATCCACCCGCTGGCGGATGATCGCCGGGTCCTGCCGATGGAAAAGATTGGCCACCTGCTGGAGGCCGGCCCTGAATTCTGTCTGGCGATGTCCTATAACCCGGGTTATCAGAGTGTACTCAAGGATCTGAAGCAATCGACTCGCCAGCGTTTTATTGCGCTGGAGTTTGATTACCCGGATGCGAAACTTGAGATCCGGATCGTCCGCAAAGAGGCCGGGCTTGATGAAGAGATGGCGGCCCTGCTGGTGAAATTCGCGGGCATGACACGCAATCTAAAAGGTAACGGACTGGATGAAGGCGCCAGCACACGTTTGCTGGTACATGCCGGAAAATTGATGTCGTCCGGTGTTGACCCGGTTTCGGCTTGCCAGAGCTCCATCGCGCAGGCGCTGACCGATGATCCGGAGATGCTGTTGGCCGTCAACGAGCTGTCTGCTTCTTTGTTCTAAACCGAGCGTCTCAGCTAGCACGATACGGCGTTAAAATTGAACTCAGAATGCTCATGTACTGACGTGTACACGTCGCTCTCGTCCGTCCATGGACTTCGCGACATAAGTACATCCATGTGCAAATCCGCTTCGAGTTCGTTAACGCATTGTCTCGTACTACCTGAGCCACTCTCACGGTTGCGTAACACTTGTGTCTAAACTAACCGAACAACAAATCATCGAGCAACTTGATGAATACCTGGAAGCGGAATTTACCTTTATTCGTACGGACCGCCTTGCCAGGGTGTTGTTACCAGTGGAGGATCGTCATCAACGCTTCATCCTGTCCTGGGTAAAAAGCCTTGCCAGTACACAGGTGGAACTGGCCCACCAATTTATTATTCACGTGGTACGTGTACTGGATGTCATGGACCGGCAGACGATTGAAGAGTGGGCAGAATATACACTGGATGTGTACGACACATCCGGGCTGCACCCGGCAATGGAAGTGATACGTGGTGTCGAGCAGTACGTGGAGCTCAGCAGGGTGCGGGAAGTGGGTAGCATTTATAGCGAGGTGCAGGGTGTACTGACCACTTTCGTGCATGGGCTGTCAGGTCGGGAACTGAACATTGAGCAAGGTGAGTACGCGTATACGGATAGCGAAACAATTTACCTTCCAAAGGTAGTGTCCTTGCTTGAGTCCAAAGAAGAGAATTTTGTTCTCTACAAGGCGATGGTCACCATGTTATGGGCACAGACGCGATACGGGACCTATCGTCGACATATCATCGATAAACTCGATAGCCTGGACGGGATCCCGGGATTGACCGACCTGTACCATGCGCTGGAGAGTATCCGCCTGGAGGCCTGTATAAAAAGAGAATTACCGGGTCTTTATCGTCGTATGGCCGAGATTAAGACCAGCGTAGGTGTGGTATACCCGGATCACTGGCAGGAAGCCATTCAGCAACTGTCAACCAGGGCCGCGTCGGCAGACGACTCTGTCCGTTGGGCTGAGAAACTCGCTGGTGAAACGTTTGACATCACAAGTTGCTACCAGGGATGCATTCGTTTGCATGAAGTAGAGACTGTATTGCGGGACAGGATAGAACGCGAAAAGGCCCTGCTCAGGATGAAGCTGGCAGAAATGATTGATGAAGTCACACCGGAAGATAGTGATAAGGAAAAAAGAAACAGGTCCATTGGTCTGAAAGAAAAAGCCAGCAAGGCGCAGGAAGATGAAAATGACATCCTGGAGCCGGGAAGCTATGAAATTACGCTGGATGATGTCCCCATCGCGCCGCCGGAAACAGTCAGGAAACTGTTGACGTCAATACAACTTGATCTCAGTCAGATCCCGGATGAATATCTGACCCCGGCCGGGGATGGTGAATATGACCCCGATTTATTCAAAGAACCTGACCCTGACGATGTATGGCAGGGCACGTACCATGAAGAAGGCGCAGAGCTGTACGATGAATGGGACGTGCGCCGGGACCACTACCGCAAGAACTGGTGTGTGCAACGTGAGAAAGAGGTCAAGCCTGTATATAACGACTTTGTACAGAAAACCTTTCGTAAGTATCAGGGTCTGGCCGAACGGTTAAGAAGAACATTCGAGGCGATGCGTGATGAAGACCGTCTGTTGAAGCGTCAGGTGAACGGTGATGATGTCGATATCGATGCGTTAGTGGAGGCGATGGCAGATACGCTGGATGGTTCCGAGATGACGGACCGTTTGTTTACCCAAATGCATCGCAATGAAAGGAACATTGCAGTTGCCTTTATGGTGGATATGAGTGGCTCGACGCGTGGCTGGATAAATGACGCGGAGCGCGAGTCGTTATTGCTGTTATGTGAGGCACTTGAGCTATTGGGTGATCGCTATGCGGTCTACGGATTCTCGGGCAATACCAGAAAAAAGTGCGAGCTGTACCGGGTAAAGACGTTTGATGAAAAATATACGCCGGAAGTGCAGGCGCGTATCGCTGGTATCGAGCCCCAGGACTATACCCGAATGGGTGTGACCATAAGACATATTACAAAGCTGTTGAAGCAGCAGGAAGCAAAAACCCGCATGTTGATTACATTGTCGGACGGTAAGCCGGACGATATCGATCACTATCGTGGGGAATACGGTATAGAAGATACGCGAAAGGCGTTAATCGAGGCAAAGTACGCAGGTATACATCCGTTTTGTATCACCATTGATGAACATGGGCAGGACTATTTGCCGCATATGTACGGTGCAGTGAATTATACGGTGGTAGATGATGTGGCGAAGCTGCCCCTGAAAGTATCCGATATCTATCGCAGGCTCACCACCTGACAGCGGGCCAGCCATGTCATCGGCTGGCCCAGAGGTGCGATAGCTTTCTCTGTTCATGCACAAAAAGCCCCAGCATGATAAGGCCGGTACCGGCCCATACCCTGGCTGATACGAATTCATTATTGAAATAGCTGCCTAGTAGCAGTGCTGTAACCGGTGTAATCAGGGTGATTAGCGATACATGTCCTGCGCTCAGGTGCTTGAGTACATAGTAGTAAAGCGGGAAGCCGACACCGGTACCGACTATCGCAAGATATAAAATTGCCTGGATCGTTTTCTCATTGATTGATGTCGGGAATGCCGGCCCAAACCATAACCAGTTCAATATAAACAGCGGTACAGCAACCACCAGGCTACCAGCAGTAATGCTTATGGCGGGCATGCTGGGTTTAAGCTGTTTAAGTAATACCGCACCGGTCGGTTGTGCAATGGTACTGAACACAACCCCGATTACACCCAGCCAGGCAGCACCGCGCAATTCAATGCCTTCCAGAAAAATGACACTGAGTCCGGCAAGCCCGATCAACATGCCAATCAGTCGTCCTTCGGAAAAGGATCGCTCTTTCAGGATATATATAGCCAGTATGCCAGTCATGATGGGTGATATACCAAACACAACCGATATCCATCCAGACGGGATATATTGTGCTGCCCAGTAAACTGATGCCATGGCAAAAAACAGTGAAAGACCGCCCACCAGGTAGACGCGTCGTGCATGCGCGTCCCACGGAAAGGTGATTTTACGGAGCGCTATCAGTGCAAGTAATAATCCCAGACCTACCAGCATGCGAGCAGCGACACCAAATTCGTAACCCACGCCTTCGCCGCTCCACTTGATCCCAAGTGGAGTCGTTGACCAGATCACTATAATGGTGATGTATGCAATTGGTACTGACACCTTGCTTCTCCACTACTCATTCTTAAACGATTAATTAAGTCTATCCATTGGTACCGAGGATCCTGCATCCGATCATCCTGACCATAAAAAAGGCCACAGACTTTTCAGTATGTGGCCTTTTGATAAAAGCTGATGCTATTAGATATTCATCGTCGAATAACACGGGCCACTAGATGCGCACCCCACACCGAGCGCGCATGCATGGCTCGTTTTGTCAGCACTGTTATCATTTGATTCATATATCTATGCTCATAGATAGGATTGTTACTGTCAACTGTTATTTGGCCCGTGTATCCAGCCAGTTGGCTATTAAACGGATTAATTCATCTTCCTGGTCATTGAAAAAGTGGTCGGCATCCTTCGCCGCTATCTGGGTATAGTCCCTGTTGGATGCAGCAGCAGATTGTCTTAGCTGTGCGCTGCCAATCACACCGGGCTGATCGTTGCTACCATATAGATCCAGTATTGGCACCTGAATGGATTTTAGATACCGGGCTCCACCAGCGCCCATGCCAATAGCAACAAAACCGCTAATTTCAACTGTGTTATTTGCGAGCGCGTGACCCGCCATGATGGTGCCGAGGCTGTGGGCAACGATAACGACACGTTTTAGGCCCGCCTGTTTCAGGTGCTCTATGCCGGCCTGAATACGCGATGCCGCTTGAGGGATAAGTGGCCCGTAGTCCTCGCCTGTAGCTTCATTCGGTAGTACCGGCAATTGCAATGACAGGGTGGACCAGCCTTTTTCTGTAAGGCCAACCCGCAGGGGATTAACAACCGATGGGTAGTCTGGATGGATGCCGATACCATGCATGATGATTAGTCCGGTCTCTCTGCTACCGTCGCCCTCGGTATAGATGGCAAGAAAATCATGCCGGCCATTATTCAGGTCAACAGGTTCTCCGTCCAGGATGGCATCGATAATCTGTTCCCGCCAGCGCTTTTCCTTGTTGAGATCGCTGGCTGGTGCGTCCTGTACAAATCCGATGCACAAGACAATGAATAGGAATGTACGAAGTTGTAGAGCGTGTTTGATCATGACATCAATCCCCATTGGCGGCATGCATACGTTCAAGTTTAGCTCGAATTTCATTGCCGATAAATATCTGCGGGTTGGAAAACTCCATGCCCTCCCTTTGTTCGCGCAAGTGAACAGTCTGCCTGGCCAGCTTGAAGGCTTTGATAAAAGAAGTTGTCTGCGGTAGTGCCTGATGGAAATAGGCGTCTGTAAACCAGGTGGCTTCACTTTTGTCGGTGCAACCTGCAGATTGCCTGTCCCTGGCAGCCGCTGTAACCACCAGGGTGTACGGATTTTTCAATTGATCAATAAAGCCGCCTGCATAGCAGGCGGAAATAATGACGACGCGCCATTTAATACCGCTGTTGTCCAGCATCTCTGCCAGCTTGCTGGCGGGCAGATCATTGAATTGCATATTGGCAAAATTGACGGACAACTCATAGGTTTTACTGCCATGTGAGGTCAGGAATAATAGTAAAACGTCATCGTTATTCATTTTTCCGGCAAAGTTGGTTAGCGCGGCATGTAGATTATGCGAATTGGCCAACGGCTGGTCGGCATAGGTGTTGAGGTGATTGCTTAACAGCAATGAGCGTTCCTGCGTGTGGAACAGCCTGTCCACAATATCCTGCACGACCTGTGACTCTTTCAGGAACACATCCTGACGGGCATCAGACGAGAAACCGAGAAAAAAGAACTCCTCGCTATCCGGGACGCCCTTGTCTACAAAATGTAGTGCATCCTGCAGTAGCGGCATCTGCCGGTAATAGGTGTTTTCTGTGTTGACTGCTTTCAGGTAGGCCGTGTCGGCGTCACTGACATCACCATACCAGAGCGGTTGTTCAGGTATATACAGGATGGCGCTCATATTGATGGAAAAATAGATGACCAGGCTGATCAATGTTAACCACCAGCTGCTATCCAGAAGCAAGGCAATAATACGAAACACAATAACAAGGGCCCAGGCTGTTAGCAGCGTAAGGATGGTAATAAAGGTTGCCAGATTTGCTGCTTCAATAATCGGCCCGACCATCAGCAGGCTGACAAGAAACACAACCGGATAGCTTGCGTACTGCAGGATGACCAGCCGATAAAAGTTGTTGCCCTGTTGATGCATCAGTGAAATAAGGTACAGGCTGAGCAAATTGGCGACATACAGGGACAGCAGGTAACTGATGCCGTAGTCGTTGAATTCAATGGGCGGCGTGGCAGTCATCCAGTCCCCTATGATATCCAGTATCAAGCCGAGCAACAGCATGGCAAGCAGCTGTTGCTGGGAGAACATGAAACGCTGACGGGCGATCGGCAGTAACAATGCCAGTTTGAGGCCCTCGATCAGGTTATTCAATGCATCGCTGCTGAACTGCCTTATTGTCATTTAATATTGCTGCCCTACAATGCGTTGCCAGATTGAACAAGCATAAGGAATATCATGGCCAAAGAACAGCAAGTCTATGGTTCGTGGCAATCTGAAATCAGCGCCGGGATGGTGGCCGCTGGTGCCGTGCGTTATGCCGACATCAGGCTGGATGGTGATGACCTGTACTGGCTGGAAGGCAGGCCGCAGGAGCAGGGACGGAATGTCATT